>NZ_SZPP01000068.1:0-27409 GCF_030263775.1 Candidatus Jettenia sp. AMX1 | reverse complement strand
GGTCTTGTAGCCGTGAACAGTATTTGTGAATAGTGTTAGTATACTTAACCAGACACTTACACTCATAACTGACACGAAGAAATAAGATAGCCTTACTGCCGAAGATATTTTCCATGAGTATCTTTGCAGTAAGGCTTTTTTGTTTTCATGATGAGAAAGGAGGCTCAACAATATCATAAAGAAAGTGCACAATTCCTTTTAATTTTTATAGGAAAAATTTACTCCTGTGCGGAATGCAAAGACACAATGATTTTGTCAATTTTCACGAATAATTTTATCTGAATTGTTTTGCGAAGTGAAAGAGAAAAGGAGGGCAATCATGATGTCTGTTCGAACATATTTTACTATAAGAACTCCAGGGATATTGTTTACCATTAGTCTACTACTAATAATTCTTGGAGCGGTTTTTTGGGGAAGTTCTGCAGAAGCGGGGTGCCAGAGAACTATTAAAGCCGATGTTGTGGCACTGGATCAGCCGTTCTTCTGGAACCGGCTTGGCGCTTCCCAGCCACAGGGTATGATCTTTGCGCTGAAACGAGATGTTATCCCAATCTCAGGGAGCGAATTAACTCCTGGAAACGTTCAGCTCCGGCCAGATAAACGACCTCGCCCACTCGTTCTTCGTATGAATGAGGGTGATTGTCTGGAGATCACTTTTACCAATCTTTTGGCAAACGCACCTGTTGATGACGAGCAACCGGCCACGAGAGCAGCCTCGGTACACGTAGTCGGTATGCAGTTAGTAAACGGCATAGCTGACGATGGTTCAAACGTTGGTGACAATCAGAATAGTGGTCTCGTTGAACCCGGAGATTCTGCCGTTTATACCCTGTACGCCGAACGTGAGGGGTCTCATTTTCTCTACAGTGCAGGAGCAACGGTTGGCGGTGAGGGGGACGGAGGATCTTTGAACAGCGGTCTCTTCGGCGCTGTCAATGTCGAGCCCAAAAACTCTGTATGGTTTCGTAGCCAGGTAACGGCCAGTGACATAGTGATTGCCACCACGGCAACAACTCCTACCGGGCAGCCTAAAATCAACTACAACAAGGTCTACCCTGGTGGGGCAACGTATCCTTCCGGGGGTTTAATACCTTCCAATACTCCCGTTTTAAATATCCTCGATAGCGGCAACAATATCGTCCACTCGGACCTGACGGCAATCATCGTCCCTGCCAGTGGCACTTACTTACCAAATCCCGTCTATCCGAACCGTAACCAGCCATTCAGGGAGTTTACCATAATGTATCACGATGAGATCGGCGCCGTACAGGCATTTCCTGCTTTCTTCGAGGATCCGGTTCTTATCCATACGTTACATGGCGTGCGGGATAGTTTTGGCATTAACTACGGTTCCGGCGGTGCAGGCGCGGAGATTATTGCCAATCGTCTCGGGGTTGGTCCGATGTGGGACTGTACCGAGTGCAAGTACGAGGAATTCTTCCTGAGCTCGTGGACAGCGGGCGACCCTGCTATGGTGGTTGATAATCCGGCTAATCTGAGAGTAGACCCAAATATTTTGGACACCCTGGTACCCGGACCAGTTGCCACTGAAGCTCTTTACCCTGATGATCCATCGAATGTCTATCACTCCTATCTCAGTGATCATGTAAAATTCCGGGTACTCAACGCAGGTTCCAAGGAGCACCACATCCATCATCTCCATGCGCATCAGTGGGTACATAGTCCTGACAGCGATAACTCCTCCTATCTTGATAGCCAGGCCCTTGGTCCCGGCAGTGCATATACGACGGAGATTTGCTATAACGGCAGCGGAAACCGTAACAGAACTCCGGGAGATTCTATCTTCCATTGCCACTTTTATCCTCACTTTGCCCAGGGAATGTGGGCGCTCTGGCGTGTTCATGACGTCTTTGAGGATGGTACACGCAAGCTGCCTGACGGAGAGATTGTAGCCGGTACACCGATTCCGGGTGTGGTACCGCTGCCGGGTTTGCCCATGGCGCCGATGCCGGGGGCAGTGGTAACCATTATACCAGCCGATGCGAATGGCGATGGTACTGATGATTCGAGCACGGTACAGATTACAGGAAACGGGAATCCCGGGTTTCCGTTCTTCGTTCCTGGTGTTGCAGGCCATCGGCCGCCCCATCCGCCGCTTGATACCATTCATGATGGTGGTCTGCCCAGACATGTCGTTGTCAGCGATCCCGACAACGTTACCAGGGAAGTGCATACGCGCCTTGACTTCACCAAGGAAATCCTGGCTATGAAGGCTCAAGAGCTTCCTGAGAATGGGACGGATGTTGAGAAGGCAGCCATGAGTTTTCACGAACAGTTAAATCATCCGTCTTCTGCCGTCGATCTCAACGGAAATGTTGCTGCGGGCAATTTCGTTACTAACGGCCGGCCCCGGGTGCGGGGGGCTCCATTTGCAGACCCTTGCGTTGATGATTCCGGAGATCCCATTACAACCATTCGAACCTATAAGGCTGCGGTTATCCAGATCGATGCTATCCTCAATAAGGCAGGCTGGCACTTCCCGCAGACACGCATACTCTCGTTATGGAAAGACGTGTCGGCATACTATAATGGGACCCGTGCGCCTGAACCCTTGTTCGTCCGCGCTAATAGTGGCGATTGTGTTGAGTACTGGCACACGAACCTGGTTCCTCATATCTACGAGTTAGATGACTTCCAGGTCCGCACACCAACTGATGTCATCGGGCAGCACATCCATTTGGTAAAATTCGATGTGTTGTCTGCTGACGGATCGGGCAATGGCTGGAATTACGAAGACGGTACTTTTAGTCCGGACGAGGTGAAAGAAAGAATTGAAGCGCTGAATCATTTTGATCCTACCGGTAAGAGCGGACTTCTGGATGACGATGGCCAGCCGCAGCCGGACTTAGAGGCAGAGGCCCATCCATTTTTCCATGTTGACGGGGCTCAGACTACAGTCCAGCGCTGGTATGCGGATCCTCTCTTAAACCTCAATGGACATGACCGTACCCTCCGTACCGTGTATACCCATGATCATTATGGTCCATCGACACACCAGCAGGCAGGCCTGTACGCCGGGTTGCTTATCGAACCCAAAGGATCAACATGGCGCGATCCGGTAAGTGGTGTTACCATGGGAACGCGTGATGATGGAGGACCGACTAGTTGGCGGGCTGATATCCTGGCAGGAGAAGATGGCGCTGATAGTTACCGTGAGTTCATGTTCGAGTTCATCGATTTTCAATTGTCGTACAGGAAAGACAGCCATCCCGAACTGCCGTCCGGGGGAGGCCCAACTTTCCCGAAGCCGTGGAATGGTGTTGCCCGTCAGCCTGGAGGAGGTTTCGATAAACCAGCCCAACCGGATCTGGCTGTCAATCCGCCTGGCAGGGAGGAAATCGGTCTTCCCTTCCTGGTAAAGCGAGCCGAGGAATGCCCCGGTGGTGAACCGCTCCCTTGTCCCGAAGCCATTTCAGCGGATGATGTCGGTACTTTTTCGATCAATAACCGCAACGAACCGATTGCCTTGCGGATCCGTAATCCAAATACCAATACCCAGGCAACGGATAAGGCAGGTGATCTTTCCTACGCCTTCCGTTCCGATGTAAGCCGGGCCGATCCGGCCTTTAACCTTTCTCCGAGTAATTGGCCTTATCCGAATGCAACGGCATCCCAGGGCGCGAAACGCGGCGATCCTTTCACACCTCTCTTGCGTGCCTATCAAAATGACAGGATCGAGATTCGCACCATGGTCGGCGCCACAGAGGAGGGACACAATTTCTCCATCCACGGACTCAAGTGGTTCTATGAACCTGGGTGGACAAACTCGGGCTATCGCAGCTCTCAGATGATGGGTATCTCCGAGCATTTTGAGATGGTAGCGCCCGTTATAAAGGTTGAAACCACCAGCGGCAGGCGGTTTAACGATTATCTCTATAAACCGGATTCTTCATCGGATGGTCTTTGGAATGGTTGCTGGGGAATCTTGCGCGCATACAAGAACCTGCAGGATGATCTCATGCCGTTGCCTAATAACATGGATATTCCGGGTGATATGATTGCCAATGCTGATGATTTTGAGGGTGTTTGTCCTGATTCGGCGCCGGTGCGGTCATATGCAGTAACGGCGGTTCTTGCTAAGAATGTCCTGAAAGAGAAAACATTAGTGTATAATTCCCGGGAAGAGAATGATGGACCGCTCCATGATCCTACAGCAATACTCTTCGTTTTCCATGGCGATCTGATAAAGTCGGGTCCCGATGAAGGTAAACTGAAACCGAATATTCCGGTAGAACCACTGGTCCTGCGCGCAAATGCCGGCGATTGTATCGAGATAAACTTCAGGAACAGGCTTCCATCAGGAGCAGCTCCCGATTTGTCTGGCTTTAGCACGATGCCGATGATTGTAGATCACTTCAACATCAACCAGGTTCGGCCTTCCAGTTACACGGGACTGCACCCGCAACTGGTAAGTTACGACATCGCCAGACATGATGGTGTTAACGTTGGTTACAACAGTTTACAGGCTACCAAGCCGGGAAGCAGCAAAAGATATCGATGGTATGCAGGTCACCTGGATTTGCAGCCTGATGGAACCCTGAATGCAAAACCAGTAGAATTTGGCAGCATAAACATATCATCATCTGACCTTATCAAACACAGCAATAAAGGGGCGGTTGCGGCGTTAATCATTGAACCGCAAGGGTCGAAATGGAAGACCGATTTCGATCTGAATCAGAACAGGAAATCCCGTATGGCTGCCAATATTTATGATGCAAATAATAACCTTTTATTCCGTGAGTTTGTTACCGTATTCCAGGATGACATCAATTTCCGCTTTGGTGATAAACTGGGTGATGGTACTATTGCTGATAATGGGCCGGTACCTAACACAGCGGAGGCTGAGGATGCGGAGGATTCAGGCCAGAAGGCCGTCAACTATCGCAGTGAGCCAATGTGGTTCCGAATGGGCTTTGCTCCGGATGCGCCTTTGACGTTTACCCGAACCGTTGACTTTGCCAATGCGCTTACGAATGCACAGGTCGGAGATAAGGACCCGGAAACCCCTGTCTTCACGGTTAATAAAGGAACACAGGTCCGTTTCAGGGTGCTTCAGCCGGGAGGCCATCCGCGCAACCACGTATTCATGGTGCATGGCCATGTTTGGCAGGAGTTGCCGTACCAGAATAATTCCACACGGATTGGTGATAACAAGCTAGGGGGTAAATGGTTGACTATGTTTGAGGGCGCCAGAATGGGTCATGGCCCGACGAACCATTTTGATGCTGTGCTCCAGAACGGCGCCGGTGGCAAATTTGGAGTTGCCGGTGACTATCTCTGGCGTGATATGTCATCCTTCCAGTTCGATGGCGGAATTTGGGGTATCATGCGGGTTAAGGAGTAACTTTTTCATCTGAGTTGCTGAAGGTGAAGAGGGAGGATACCGTTCCGGATTACTACAATCTGGAGGTATCTTTCCCTCCTCTGTTTCTGATTCCTAAACAGAAAGAAAACAGATGGAAAAACAAGGTATCATCTCTGCAGAACTTTAAATTTGATATATTCTTTAGTCGGAGATTTGATGAAATGGTTAAATTCCTCTTCGCCAGAATTAGATATATGAGATATATTAGCAAAAAGTTTGCGCTTTTCTGTTCAGCAGTGATTTGCCTCTTTCTCCTCTCCTGCGATACCTCATTCCAGGGCAGTGTGGCTAAAGAAGGACTATCAATTTCTGAAAAGGAGCCAGGAACGACAGATGTGGCATCGGCCTCCGGCAATCCCAATTCCGCTCCTGCACAGCAGGGAGGGACCGGCACGAGTAAGGCGTTAACCTCCGGAGAAGCAGATGAGGAAGCAAAAAAAATTGTCCGGGAGGGAATTGCTGTGGAATTTTCGATAATCCCTGTTGTTTCCGGAGAGAAGATTTCTGAGGAACTTAAAGAGGGTGATGATGTTACCGTACAGTTTAGGATCACTGATACTACGACAGGCGCTCCGGTGACCACGCTCGACCCTGCAGCGTGGATTCAACTGTCCACAACGGATGACTGTGCTGAGAAGGTACAATCGCTCCTGTCTGGCAGCCTTTCCTCGCGGGCAGAAATCGACTTGAACATCTTTTATGTCCTTACGCTCAACGATGAAGCAAGTATTTCGGTAGTTGATCCTCTCTTTAATTATGGCGGCAGCAATCTGCTGGCAAGGGTCCCTTTGAAAAGCCCGGGTGAGGATTGGGTTATGAGTCAGGATCAGAGGAGACTTTTTGTTACTATGCCACAGGCGAATCAGATTGCAGTTATCGATACCGCAGCCTGGAAGGTTGTCGCCAACGTCGATACGGGTCAGAGACCCATGCGCATAGCGCTGCAGCCGGATGAAAAGTACCTCTGGGTTGGCGCTGATGGCGCTGCTGATACCCTGGATACAACAAGCGGTGTGACGGTTATCGACACTGTTTCATTGAAGAAAGTGGCTCATATTCCCACCGGTGCAGGACATCACGAGATAGCCTTTACCGGAGATGACCGTTATGCCTTTGTGACCAACCGGGATGCTGGCACCGTTTCCATTGTCGATATCTGGAAACTAAATAAAATCCGAGATATTCAGAGTGGCAGGATGCCCGTCTCAATAGCTTACTCTGCCCTCAGCAAGGCGGCCTATGTAGTAAACGAAGAAGATGGAACGATTCTCGTTGTTGACAGCAAGAGCCTTGAGATCGTAAATCGTATCGAGGCGAAACCCGGACTTGGAGTCCTGCGCTTTACCCGTAACGGACGCCTTGGATTCGCGGTAAACTCCCGGGAAAATAGCGTTCATATTATTGATGCCTCAACCCATCGTATCATACAAACCGGTGACGTTGGAAAGGAGCCGGACCAGGTAATTTTTACGGAAAACACTGCCTACATCAGATCGCGGGGCAGCGAATCAATCCTCATGATTCCGCTTGATCAGGTTGGACATGAGGGAGCGCCTGTTCCCGTCAACGATTTCATCGGTGGTCAGGTTCCTTTCGGCAAGGCTCAAAGCCTGAGTATCGCCGACAGCATTGTTTCCGCTCCCGGAGGCGGGGCGGTTCTTGTGGCTAATCCGGTCGACAAAGCCATCTACTATTATCAGGAAGGAATGGCAGCGCCTATGGGCAATTTTCGAAACTATGGGTGCCAGCCGCGGGCTATTCTGGTCATTGACCGGAGTCTCAAAGAAGTAGAAGCAGGTGTCTATGCAACAAATACCAGGCTTACCCTTAACGGAAAACTTGATATTATCCTCTTTATGGATTCTCCCCGCATTATTCATTGCTTTTCGGTCAACGTGAGGGATAATCCGGATATATCGAAAAAGGATAAGCATCTGCCCCTGCGGGTGGAGCCAATGCTGGAGAAGAAAACCCTTTATGTGGGGGAGAATGTACAATTGCTGTTCAAGGTTATTGATCCAGGAACTGATCAACCCAGGGTTGGGCTGAAGGACTTCGGTGTTATGGCGTTTACTTCTGGTAACTGGCAGAACCGGCAATGGGCGAGGCCTGTGGGTGATGGTATCTATCAAATTGATCTCACACCCCCGAAGGCAGGAGCATACTATATCTCCTTCCAGTGCCCATCACTCAACGTCCGATTGAACCAATTGCCGCCTTTAATCTTACAGGTTGCCAGCAAAGGGTAATCCCTTGATACATACAAATTTAGGAATTTCAATATTTATTGTAGGGGCAGGTTTAAAACCTGCCCCTACGCCGGTGTTATAAAAAAATCGCCGAACGGTCTATTTTAAAAGTGGAGATTGCAGAAATGTCAAAATTCATCTGTTCCGGTAAAGAGTCCGGAAAAAGATTACTCAGATCATGGCAACTACTGGTGCCGGCGGTCTGTTTTTTCTGGTCAGGTGTATCATTTTCCCAGGATGAGATTAAGCCGGTTCCCTTACAGCCGAAACAAGCTATTCAGGCAGAAACCCCGGAATGCACAGAACAGAAGCCTTGCTGTCCACCTGAAAAAAAAGCACAGAAAGAGGGAGGTAAGGTTGCGGCAACTTTAAATATGAAGATACCGGATGTGGAACTCCTGAATCAGGAGGGAAAGAAGGTACGCTTTTACAGTGACCTGGTAAAAGACAAAGTGGTAGCTATAAATTTTATCTTTACCACCTGTACCACCATATGTCCTCCCTTGAGCGTTAACTTCTCTAAAGTCCAGAATCTCATGGGTAATCGTACCGGCAGAGATTTCCATCTGATCTCTATCAGCGTTGATCCCGTGAATGATACCCCTCAGAGGCTCAGGGCGTGGGGAGAGAAGTTCGGGGCAAAACCGGGATGGACCTTCCTTACCGGGAAGAAACAAGATGTAGATAAGCTCCTTAAAGCCCTGAAGGTCTTTACCCCGATAAAAGAGGACCATTCGCCTCTCGTCCTTGTGGGTAATGGAGCGAAGGGACAATGGACACGGGTTAACGGTCTTGCGCCATCGGCTCAATTAGTCCAGGTCATTGAGGATATGCTGGATAACCCGAAGAAAGAATTGTCTGGAGAAAAGGATAGGGCAAGAAAAGATAAAAGAGAAGCAGTTGCCGGAAGAGAGATCGTGAAGCTTGTCAGAGAGGTACAACAAAACACTGCTGTGCAGGGGGGAAATCCGGCGGCGCAGAAATATTTTTCCGATGTGGAATTGGTCAATCAGTATGGAGATAAGATGCGGTTTTACAGCGATCTGATCAAGGGAAAGGTCGTTATTATCAACTGTTTTTTTACCGAATGCACGGGCATCTGTCCTGTCATGAGCAAAAACTTGCTGGCAATACAAGAGGCTGTGGGTGAACGTTTGGGTAAGGATGTGCACATTATTTCCATCAGCGTGGACTCAATTACCGATACACCACAACGCCTCAAACAGTATGCTGATAATTATCATGCAAAACCCGGTTGGTATTTCTTGTCCGGGAAAAAAGAGAATGTGGATCAGACCCTCTATAAGCTCGGTTTTTTTGTCGAAGAAAGAGATCAGCACAGTGGTCAGTTCCTTATCGGCAATGATGCAACGGGACTCTGGAAAAAGGCGATGGGGCTGGCAAAGGCTCAAGAGCTTATTCCTATGGTAGAGGGAGTGCTTAACGATGGTATCAATTAAAGGTTTGGAGCCAATACAGAGACATTCCTGGCTTAACACCGGTATGTCTCTGAAGATTTTCGTGGCATGGATACTGGCAACTATCGCGATTTTTTATCTGAAGAATCATGTATCTGCCGGAACGGTCGTAAACCGGCAATTGACACCCCAGGAGAGACAGGGAAAACAGATATACTTACTTGGCTCTTCTGCTTCAGGCCGGGAGATTACTGCATTATTGGGTAATGACACAACAGAAGTGCCAGCCAGCGCGCTACCATGCGTAAGCTGTCATGGATATGATGGTAAAGGCAGGCCTGAAGGCGGGGTATTACCTTCTGATATAACCGGGGATTTCTTGATGAAACCCTATGGCATCACTCATCCTAACGGGAGAAGGCATCCGCCTTATACGGACCGGTTTCTCCGGCGAGCCATTATTGAGGGAATCGATCCGTCAGGGAATAAATTGTCTCCTGTAATGCCCGTCTATCGTTTTACCCGGGAAGAGGTTAATAATCTTATAGTATATCTCAAGCGGTTAGGGAAAGAAAAGGAGCCGGGGGTGACGGATACGAGTATCCTGGTAGGGGCTATTTTGCCGGGTAAAGGATTTCCGTCAGAGATGGCAATGGCCATGAAAGAGGTATTACAGTCCTATTTTCATGACCTTAATGAACAGGGAGGGATTTACAACCGCCGGATTGAACTCAGGTTTTCAGTCTCAGGAGATACCCCTGCAGCAACACAAGCGAATGCGATGTCTCTTCTTGAGGAAGAAGTATTCGTTATCAATGGCGCTTTCATTGAGGGATCAGAGAGAGAAATTGATGTACTTATACAGGAACGTGAAATTCCGCTTGTGGGCGCTATAACGAATTTTCCTCAGGTGGATTTTCCTTTGAACCGGTATATTTTTTATTTGTTCTCTGGTGTGAAAGAACTATCTCTTGCTATGGTTGAATTTGCATCGGAGAAGTTTGGTGCAGAGGATCCGCATATTGCAATCCTTTCTGCCGGTGGTGAAGTTTTTTCGGAAATTACCCATGCGATCGATGAGCAGTGCAAAAAAAATGGCTGGGATTCACGGGTAATACTCACATACCCGCATGATCAATTCGAGGCTAAACGTCTTGTGAGAGAGATGAAGGAGAAAGAGATAGATGCGATCTTTTTTCTCTGCTCAGGAAATGAGCAAAAAGCCTTGCTGAGTGAGGCCGGGCGGTTTCAATGGAGACCTTTTGTTTTCATTCCTGGTCCATTGATCGATAAGGAAATTCTCACGGTTTCTGCCGGCTTTAAAGATAAGATCTTTCTGTCTTTTCCCCGGGGACCCTCTGATATGATTCGCGCCTCCGTGAAAGAATATCATTCCTTTGCTGAAAAACACAAAATTCCTGCACAGCACTTACCTGTTCAGATTGAAGCTTATTGTTCAGCAAAAATACTTGCCGAGGGACTGAAGCGTGCCGGTAAGGATGTGAGCCGTGAAAGACTGGTAGCTGTACTTGAGGGATTGTATGAGTTTGAAACCGGTTTAACACCGCAGATAACCTTCGGTCCGAACCGGCGCATCGGCGCACTGGGAGCCTATATAGCATTAGTAGATCCTGAAGAAAAAAAGGTTATTAGTGCCAGTGATTGGGTAAAATTGCAATAAAGGGATAATAAATGATGAATAAACTATCATTACTTCTTTTCGCAAAGATTATGGTATTCGGCACGGTGCTTCTGGCTCAGACTGATGCTGTATTGAAAAAAGAGAAAAGGGTATTAGCTATCGGGTCCAGTGGAAAACAGGAGGATGGTGAGGATTGCAATATAGAGATACCATCCAATGCCGTTGCCATAGTTAATGGCACAATCATTAGCCAGCAGGCGGTTGATGAGAAGATCCGAGATTCCGTATTCGAAATCCAGCAGGTCTTGCTCGATGCGCGATCCAACGAACTTTATCTTAAGATTAATTCCGATCTCCTGGATCAGGAAGCGAAAAAGCGTAAGATTGATACTGCCAGGATACTCCAGGACGAAGTTATAGCAAAAGTCAAGGAACCGACTGAAGCGGAGGCGTTGGCTTTCTACCATGAGAACAAGAGCCAGCTTTCAGGAGAGTTTAACGCCTTGAAAGAGCAGATTATGAACTATCTTCAAAGACAGCGCCAGAGTGCGGAAGCAAAGAAGCTTGCCGAACTCCTTCGTTCGAAGGCTCAGATTCAGACGGTAGTAGACTACCTGACCCTTGCTGATGTTACTACTGAGCCGGATCGTGTACTTGCCGTAGTCAATGGCGAAAAGATTACCCTGAGAGATATTGATAAAAAACTTCAACCAGAGATTTTTAAGGTACAAGAGCAGATCTACGAGTTGCAAAAACAAACCGTTGACCTCATGATAAATGATCTGCTTTTTCAGCAGGAGGCGCAGAGAAGGAATATTACCATTCCGGAACTACTGAACGCAGAAGTTACTTCGAGGCAGAAGAGAATAACGAAGAAGGATATTCTGGCATTTTATATGAAGAACAAAGATAGAGTTGACGCTAATCACGGAATGGCAGTTGACAGGGGTAAGATCACTCAATATCTGAAACAGCACGAAGAAGAACGGGCGAAGGCTGCTTTTACTGAACAACTACGCCAGGCAGCTGCTCTGGAGATCTTTCTTGCTGCACCAAAACGTTCTATTGAAGCTATCTCGACCCGGGATCAACCATCGAAAGGCAATGAGAATGCTACAATAACTATTGTGGAGTTCATCGACTATGAATGTTCGACTTGTTCAAATTTACATGAAATGCTTGAAGAACTGATGAAAGAATATGGTAATAAGGTAAGGCTCGTAGCGCGCGACTTCCCGTTACAGCGGCATGCCAACGCCTATAAGGCTGCTATTGCCGCTGAAGCTGCGCGCGAACAGGGTAACTATTGGGAGTACATTGCCATTTTGTTTCAGAATCAGAGAGCACTCGGTGCCGACAATCTGAAAGAGTATGCAAGCCAATTGGGGCTTAACCGAAAGATGTTTGACGAAGCGCTTGATACTGAGAAATTTGCTGATAAGGTAAAGCAAGACCGAATGGAAGCGTTACGGCTCGGACTCAATTCGACACCAACTGTTTTTGTGAACGGCCGACGCGTTGCAGAGAAAACCTATGAATCTCTGAAAGCAGCCATTGAAACAGCCTGGAAGGAGGTAGCGATGAAGTAAAAAAAGCCAGGAATACTACCAGATAAGAATGTGCTTACTTCGAGATTGATGCATACTTCAGCTTGATTGTATAGGAATTTTCATTTTATGTAAGTGGTTTTCAGGGTGGCACAGACAGACTCCGTTTGTCCGTGTTGCCGTCTTTAACTTGAAGTTATACAAAACTCACAATTCCAGTCAATATACCTCTTTTTGTAATTTTCACATCATTTTTCACGAGCGGGAGAATCCTCATTCCACCCGGAATAACCCCCAAATTTCACGTTACCGTGCATGCAATTACCTACTCATTGTATGTTTTTGTGGTCATGTAAAATTTGATATAAGGACTTAAGCCATAATTTTTTAGGTGATAGTGTGTGATCACTGTATCTGTATTCATACAGAAGATATAAATTACTTTATCCTAAAAAATAAAACATATGGTACAAGCCAGCTTACCAGATACTCATATATTCTTAAATTCCAGTTACTTATGTTTTAATTTTATTCTTACGATAAGTTTCTCCGGAAAAAATTTTTTGGTAAGTATATTGCTAATACATCTACAGTTAGACTTCATAATTTATGAGAAAGATGTTTTTTTGAAAGGAAACGAAAGAATTATGATAAAGTTAACAGGCAAAGAACAAGAAAAAATTTTCTTAAAGATTTTGAATACGCTCAATGAGGCACAAACCCGGTGGTTTGTTGCCAGAGAAGCTATGCTTCTTGGACACGGAGGAATCAAGAGAATATGTGATATTACCGGTTTATCAAAACCTACGGTAATAAGAGGGATAAAAGAGCTTAAATCAAAAGGGACATTAGGGACATTGTACGAAGAGGGGAGAATACGCCAACCCGGAGGAGGACGAAAAAAGGTAGAAGAAAAGAATCCTGAAATTTTACATATACTAAAGCATATTGTAAACGAGACAACAGCAAATGATCCGAAAAGCTTGCTTACATGGACAACGAAATCTACGTATCAGATCAGCGATCAAATAAAGGAGCTAGGGTATTCTATAAGTGAGGATACCGTCCAGCGAAGGCTTAAAGAGCTGGAGTATTCTTTACAATTTAATGGAAAAATGTGGAAAGGGATTTCACGTAAAGAGCGCGAACATCAGTTTCAGTATATAAATAGCCTTGCAAAAAAGCATATTCGTGAAGGGAATCCGGTAATATCGGTTGATATAAAAAAGAAAGAGCGAAGAGATAGAGGTAAAAATCCTGATAAAAGATTGTCCCCAAAAGGATATTCAGAACAAATACATAGATATGGTCTTTCCACATTATCTGATAACAAAACAACAGCTTTTGGATCGTACGATATTCAGAAAAATAATGGAATGGCCACTGTTGAAGTATCTCGTGATGCGATAGAGTTTACCGCAGAGAGTGTTAAAGAATGGTGGTTCCTCTTTGGATCTAAACAATACCCTCATGCAAAAAGTATTATGATTTGTATAAATGGCTCAGAAAATAACGGTCTTCATGGTGAAGAATGGAAATACTATTTACAAAAAATATCCGATGAAATACAGAAACGTATCACGGTATGTTATTCTCCTCCGGGGATAAGCAAATGGAGTAATGTAGAGTATAAAACATTTTCTTTTGTCAGTATGAACCGGAAAGGAGAATCGTTGGTAAACTTTGAAACTGTTATCCAGGTAATCAACTCTCCCGGTTCGAAAACTTCAAAAAAGAGGCCTCTTTTTGATACGGATAATCGTAAAATAGAGATGGGAATACCAGATTATGAAATGACAGAACTAGGCAGCGAATTCCAGGGAACACCTTTGCAATGGAATTTCATTATTGTACCAGAAAAGAATGAGAGCCGAGATAGCAAAGAAAGAGTGCGTCATAACAACCTCCGGGAACGGGTATCGCATGTTTAGTCCGGCAATCTTTTCTCTCATCCGTTACATTCATATTTCCAGTGCACATTATATTATATAGAAAGCAAGCTATAGTCTCCCAAGGGAAGGACGAAGCCGAACATATTCTCAACAAGAGAAAGACTACCTCATCAGTCATGGTGAGGGTCTTTTCCGAAGCAATCCCAAAGGCAGTGATTGCTTCTTCGCCTTGCCCGATCCATCCTTGTATGGGAGAGCTGTTCTGCATGTCGTAAACTCTTAAGATCCATCTTGAAGGAATATGGGCAACGTGTGACATGACGCACTTCTTGCAATGTCACACTTTTGTGACAAGTCACGTTTTTTACAACTCCATTTTTCTTACATCAATAACAAGTAGGGCAAGGCTTTAGCCTTGCCGTCCTGCATATTTTCTCCATTCTCATTCAAATAAAAAAACGCAACCTTATGCATTAAGGATTTTTAGTTATTTGTATAAATTTTTTATGTGGAATATGAGAGGTGGCAATTAAATTGCGTATATACTATCGTATTCAGAATTTTTGAAGGTGTTAAATGAATTAAAGGGAAATGTGGCTTTAGTTACCGGAGGAGGGCGGGGGCTTGGCGAAGCCATATGCCGCATGTTGGGAGAATCTGGGGCTACCGTAGTTCTGACTGATATCAGGGAAGAACTTGTTAAAAAGATAGCTGACGACTTGAGAATAAAGAGTATTGAATCTATGGCTTTGCCGCTTGACGTTGGTGATGAACAACAGGCAGAAGAGGCCGTAAACCAGGTAGTGGCAAGATACGGGCATCTCGATATACTCATTAATAATGCAGGAATTGATGTAACGCTGCCTGTCGATGAGATCTCTGTTGCTGATTGGGATCGTATCATTCGGGTAAACTTACGCGGTCCGTTTCTTATGTCAAAATACGCATTGAGTGTTATGAAACAGCGTGGCAGAGGTAATATCGTAAATATTGTATCTACTGCAGCAAAAAGAACGTGGGCGAATGCATCTGCATACCATGCAAGTAAATGGGGACTTCTCGGCTTTAGCCATGCACTTCATGTAGAGGCCCGAAAGCAAAATATCAAAGTAATAGCGGTAATAAGTGGCGGGATGCGCACACCGTTTCTTCTGGAGAGATTTCCCGATATAGATTTGAATACACTTCAGGAGCCAAAAAACGTTGCAGGGACTGTTAAGTTTGTATTAATGCTGCCTGACGAGACGGTTATACCGGAGGTAATGGTCCTTCCCATGCATGAGACATCATGGCCTTAATATTCAATATGGCACAAGCTATTTTCCTGGATAAAGACGGTACTATCATAGAGGATGTGCCGTATAATATTGACCCTCGTCACATACGGTTTGTGCCAGGCGTCAGGGATGCCTTACAACTTCTTGATGTTGCCGGGTATAGGTTAGTGATAATTACGAACCAATCGGGGATAGCCCGTGGCTACTTTTCAGAAGAAGATTTGCGCAACGTAGAAATGCATATTCGTCATTGTATGGCTGGGTTTGGCGTGTCGCTTGCGGGATTTTATTATTGTCCTCATCTTCCCGATGGGATACCTGATTATGCTATGGCGTGTACCTGCCGGAAACCTGCACCAGGGCTACTATTCCTGGCAGCCCATGAGCTGAACATAGATCTTAAGCAATCCTGGTTTATTGGCGATATCCTGAACGATGTTGAGGCAGGACGCCGTGCAGGATGTAAGACTGTTCTTATAGATAACGGCAATGAGACAGAATGGGTACTTTCTCCCAATCGAATGCCGCATTATATTATGGAAAATCTTTTAGAAGCTGCACATTTGATAACACTCATTGATAGAAGAATTATGATGAATAGATAAAAGGTTATGATTTCACATGACTGGGATACTTGTAAAAACGTTCTCTGTGTAAGGCTCGATAATATTGGGGATGTACTTATGACAACCCCGGCAATTCGCGCCCTTAAGGAATCTTGCGCCGGGCGTAAGATTACGCTTCTGGCTTCTTCATCAGGTGCAAAATTATCGGGGTTGATTCCTGAGATAGACAATGTCATCATATACGATGCACCCTGGATAAAAGCTACGGCTCCGGCTCACAACAGCAAATCTGAATACACCATGGTTGAGTATTTGAGACAGGGCAGGTTTGATGCTGCAGTTATTTTTACGGTATATACCCAAAACCCGCTGCCATCGGCTTTCTTATGTTATCTGGCAGATATCCCACTCCGTCTTGCCTATTGTCATGAGAATCCTTATCAGCTTCTTACGCATTGGCTGCCTGATCCCGAACCGAAACAATATACCCGTCATGAGGTCCGGCGTCAGCTTGATCTCGTTGCAGCAATTGGCTGCCATACTGCCGATGAACGGATCTCCCTCTCCGTGCCGCTCCAGGCACGGGCTAAGGTTCTCACCATTCTCAGGGAAATGAACAGAGAGAAAAAACGGCCATGGGTAGTAATGCATACCGGTGCCAGCGCTCCATCACGCAGATATCCACCTGAAAGTTTTGCTGCCGTTGCCCGATGTTTTGCTGAAGAAACGGGTTCTCTGCTTATTTTGACGGGATCAGAAACAGAACAGGAGCTTGTTCATACTATTCAAAACATGATTGGTATGCCCTCGTATTCCCTTGCTGGTAAACTGAATTTTAGTGAGCTTTCGGCGCTGATATCATGTTCGTCGCTCTTAATTTCAAATAACACCGCGCCCGTGCATGTGGCCTCTGCATTAGGTGTACCTGTGGTTGACTTGTATGCACTCACGAATCCACAGCATACACCGTGGAAAGTTCCGCATCATGTATTGTTTCACGATGTGCCTTGCAAATACTGCTATAAGAGTATTTGCCCTGAAGTGCATCATAATTGTTTAAGATTATTATCTCCAGGTACTGTGGTAAACGCTGCCTGTGAATTATTGAGAGAAGGAGCCGGGCAATCCCGGGAGGTATTATAGGGTTGTTAATCAGGATTATTTTGATAGCAGGTGAATTTTCGACAAAATTCCGGAGAAATACGCAGAGCGGCAAGGCTAAAGCCTTATCCTGCTTGTTATTGATATAAAAAGAGAGGAGAGTTCATGAATGTATACCCTCGGAATTAATGCTGCGTATCATGATTCTGCAGCATGTCTTGTTAAAAATGGAAAAGTTATAGCTGCATCTGAGGAGGAACGGTTTACCGGAATAAAACATGGGAAACGTCCAATTCCATTTTCAACATACGAACTTCCCTTTCATGCAATTGATTATTGCCTGAAAGAGGCAAGACTTATCCTTTCAGAAGTAGATCATATTGCTTATTCGTACAATCCATTCCTGCTGCTGAAAGAAGACGGCAGGGATGCAGTAATAACCTTACCTCTCGAACCGAGCGCACATAAGGTATCTGAATCATGGGAATCTCCGTGGGACCCTCTTTTTATCTCGTCAATTATAAATGCTCCCCGTCAGCTTGTGGATGGAGTTCCCTATCATTTGAAAGAGCGTTTTAGAAAAGCCCGTATCGATGGGCCGTATACATGGCATTTTATAGACCATCATACCGCACATGCCGCAAGCGCTTTTTTTGCATCGCCTTTTCGTAGTGCAGCCGTGTTAACACTCGATGGAAGGGGAGAAAAGACAACAACCAGTTATAGTCTCGGCGCCGATTGCAGACTTGAGCGTTTGGGAGAAGTTACTATGCCTCATTCGCTCGGTCTTTTTTACGAACAGATGACAACATACCTCGGTTTTCAGCATTCCTCCGATGAATACAAAGTCATGGCGCTTGCATCATACGGTAAGCCGGTTTACGCGGATGAATTTCGTAAAATCATACAGGTTAAAGATCATGGTCAATATACGATTGTGCGGCCATCTTTAGAGAAACTTTTTGGGCCGGCGAGAAAGCGGGGAGGACCACTTCACCAGTATCATTATGATATTGCAAGCTCTCTTCAAACAGTTCTTGAAGAGACTGTATTATATATTGTTCATTGGTTGCAGAAAAAAACCGGTGACGATAACCTGTGCATGGCCGGAGGTGTAGCCCTCAATTGTGTAATGAATGCTTATCTGCGTGATAGGGGGCCTTTTAAACATGTGTGGGTTCAACCAGCAGCCGGCGATGCAGGCACAGCCCTTGGGGCAGCATTATGGACAGATGCACTCATGAGGAAAAAGTTCCAGGGTAAAAGAGATTATAGTATGGAACATACCTATCTCGGTCCCGGCTACAGTGACTATGAGATTAAGGAATTTCTCTCCTGGTCGAAACTTCATCACCGCAAATTATCAGATATTGCAGAAGAGGTCACGGCTCTGCTCATTCAGGATAAGGTGATTGGCTGGTTTCAGGGGAGGATGGAATTTGGACCTAGAGCCCTTGGCGCCCGTTCAATCATAGCTTCTCCCATGAAGGCATGTATGCAAGCCCGCTTGAATGAGATTAAGGACAGGGAAGATTTCAGGCCTGTTGCGCCTGTAGTACTTGAGGAAGAGGCATCAAACTGGTTTATCAACGGAGGAATCTCTCCCTTTATGACCTTTGTGCACAGTGTACGGCCTGAGAAGGCGGATCTCATACCTGCCGTATGCCATATTGACGGATCTGCGCGTATTCAGACGATTAAGCGGGAATACAACCCAGCGTATTACGATCTCATCCATGCATTTAAAATGCATACGGGAGTGCCTATCCTGATTAATACATCATTTAATACCCGTGGCAAGCCAATTGTATGCACTCCACGTGATGCCGTAGAATGTTTTTGGACTTCGCCGCTGGATGCCCTGGTTATCGGTTCATATTTGCTGGAGAAACCAAAGGAAAGAAAATGACTATCTCTGTTTCCGTTATACTACCGACATTCAGGCGGGATGAATTATTGCAGCGTTGTCTGACAAGCCTTTTTGCTCAGGAATATGAATCTTCTTCCTATGAAATTATTGTCGTGGACGATGCCAGGAGACAGGAAACTCAAAAGCTTGTTGAAAGAGAAAAAACCCGAAGAGGCTTCCCCTCCCTTCGCTATATTCCTGCCGGTAATACCCATGGTCCTGCTGCCGCCAGAAATTGTGGTTGGCGGGTTGCAGCCGGCGATATCGTTGCTTTTACTGATGATGATTGTATTCCTTCATCAACATGGCTCAAGGCTGGAGTCGCTGCTTTTACGAAAGGAGTAGTGGGTGTATCGGGGAAAATTATCGTTCCGATTCCGTCCGTTCCTACCGATTATGAATATACTGTTTCCAGGCTTGAACACTCTGAATTTGTTACCGCAAACTGTTTTTACCTGCGGGATGTAATACGCCTGGCGGGGGGATTTGATGAAAAATATACCGCTGCATGGAGAGAGGATGCCGATTTGTTTTTTACCTTACTAAAAAAAAATGTAAAGCTGGTGTATGCCAGAGAGGCAGTAGTTATCCACCCGGTAAGGTATGCGCCATGGGGGATTAGTCTTCGGGAACACAAAAAATGTATGTTTAATGCATTACTCTACAAAAAACATCCGGTGTTGTACCGCCAGCGCATACAGCAATTACCGCCGTGGGATTATTATAGTATTGTTTGTGCCTCAATCCTTCTTCCTTTTAGTGTTATATACAACTTAGAGTATGTGACTATGGGCTTACTGGGTGTCTGGATATTAATGACAGGGAGATTTTTTTTTAAACGGGTACGGAAAACATCCCGCTCTTTTATCCATATAGCTGAGATGGCAGTTACATCGGTTGTGATACCATTTCTTGCTGTTTTCTGGCGTGTCTATGGAGCAATAAAGTTCCGTGTGTTCTTTTTGTAACTTTTTTTCGAATTTGTAGGGCAACCCTTTAAGGAATTGATGAACTAAGTATGGTAAAAGCAGCCTATATGGAAGATGACGGCCGCATTAGTGTTGTAACAAAATGAGACCTTTCAAGAGGAGGACTTCACGATGAGGATACAAAGGGATGTAGGGAATCTTGTTTTTTTAGCCGGTTTATTCGTAGCAGGGTGTGGTTATAATTTACGGATGGCGGCACTGCCAAAGCCGGAGGTAGTTCAGAATGCGCCGGAACAGATGCCGGTAATTCCGGATCCAAATCCCGCTGTTACTACTGTTCCTGAGGGATATCGGGTAGAAGTTGTAATGAAGGATTTGGTCTACCCAACAAGTGTAGAATTTGATGATAAACAGAATATGTACATTGCGGAGTCGGGGTATTCGTATGGTGATCCAAGCGCTCCGGCACGGGTACTACGGGTTTCTCCGGATGGTACTATCGGGATTGCAGCAAACTGGCTCATGGGGCCGGTAACTGATTTGTTGTGGTACAAAGGACTTCTTTATATATCACATCGGGGAAAGGTTTCGGTGTTGGATTCTGATGGCGGGATAAGAGACCTGATAACAGGGCTGCCAAGTTTGGGAGATCATCATAATAATCAGATGACAGCAGGACCGGATGGTAAGATTTACTTTGGACAAGGAACAGTAACAAATTCAGGTGTAGTGGGGCTTGATAACTTTTTATATCTGTGGCTGCCATTGTATCCACATATCTGCGATAAGCCAGCACGGGATGTTACCTTGAATGGAACGAAATTTGTGACCATTAATCCATTTATTATGGGTGGCGGAAAGGGTACCGCTGTTGTAAGAACAGGGGCGTTCAGTCCGTTTGGAGAAGTATCGCGTAAAACTGTGCCAGGAGTTACCAAGGCTAATGGCACAATCCTTCGGATGGATCCTGATGGTTCAAATCTGGAGGTATATGCATGGGGATTTCGCAATCCCTTTGGTGTGATGTGGGGGACGGACGGGCAGTTGTATGCGTCTGAGCATGGTTTTGATGAAAGAGGCAGCCGTCCGATTGCCAACGATACTGATGATTTGTATATAATCAAGGAAGGGGTATGGTACGGCTGGCCTGACTATGCAGGTGGTATTCCGGTAACGGATAAGCGATTTAAGCCGAAAGACCGGCCTCAGCCTGAATTCTTAATGGAGGAACATCCACCGGTAGAGAAGCCTTTTATGACATTTCAACCACATATAGCAGTGATGAAAATCGGTTTTGATAAGGGTGGCCGTTTTGGTAATTCGAAACATCTCTTCATGGCATTTTTCGGAGATGCGACACCAATAACTGGCCAGCAGCAGATGGAACATCCCGGTCATAAAATCGTGCGGATCAATCTACAGAATCAACATACGGAAACATTCTTTGCTAATGCGGAAGGTAAGAGGACCGATTTGCAGGCTAACCTGATTACCGGTGAATTGCCGCCATCTATTGCCGGGTTAAGAAGGCCGCTTGATGTCGTTTTTTCTCCTGATGGACAGGCGATGTATGTAGTGGATTTTGGGGTAATGGAGGCTCTAAGTACACGTGTACCTTTTCCCAAGCCATTTCCGGGCACCGGTGTAATCTGGAGGATTGTGCCTGAGGGCGCAACGGTTGCTATTCCACCAGCTGGATTGTCTGCACTGCCGGGAAGATCGGTTGCAGAGAGGCAGACAGATAATCGATAAGGATATTTCCACGGTATACCTTTCACAAAGAGTAATTGCTTAAAATACTGTTGGATCGTAAGGGTGGTATGGATAAGGGTTGTCCAAAAGGGTAATGGGTAGTATCGTATCATTACGAAGGAGAAGTGAATGAAGCGTTTGATCCCCCTTTAGAAAAGAGGGAGACGTATAAATGATTGAGAAAAGGAGGAGACATGTGAGCGTTTTGAAAAGGAAAGGCTTGGGAAGCTGTCAAAGGGGAGATACAGGAATTGTTAATTCTCTTTCTGAAACGAAAGAAATACCCACATTTCCCCCTTTTCTAAAGGGGGATCAAGGGGGATTACTTCTCCTTTGCTTTGCTCTGGGCTTTGGTTTGCCTGCAATGACTGTTAAAAGATAATCTTCTTGGACAACTTATGGGTCAGGTTTTGCACCTTATTTTGAGTAATTACCTCAAAGAGATCTATGTATATCATTGAACCTCATATTCACATGTATTCAAGAATTACTGATGATTATCAGGCAATGTACAAGGCTGGTATACGGGTGGTTGTAGAACCATCATTCTGGCTTGGTTCTCATCGTCGTTATGCGGGCAGTTTTTTTGATTATTTCCATCTCATTTTAGAATTTGAAACAGTACGCGCCAGCCGTTTTGGAATAGATCATTATTGCTGCATATCGTGTAATCCCAAAGAAGCTGAAAATAAAACACTGACAGACGAAGTGCTTTCCGGAATCAATGAGTATCTGGATCATCCGCGATGTATTGGAATAGGTGAGACAGGGCTTAATACGATTACCGAAAATGAGATCTATGCATTTCGCCGTCAGCTTCTCATTGCGGAAGAAAGAACTATGCCGGTAATAGTCCATTTACCTCACCTCAGAAAGGCAGAAGGCGCAAAGATTATCGTAGATATCATAAAGGCTGAAGGTGTAAACCAAAGGAGAATAGAAATTGACCATAATACAGAAGAGACCATGAGTATTACGCGGAATACCGAATGCTTTACCGGGCTTACCGTATATCCCTATTCCAAACTGAATCCACGGCGTGTATCGCATATCGTGAAGGAATATGGAGCAGGGCGCATGATTATAAATGGCAGTGCGGATTGGGGTATTTCTGATCCGTTATCTTTACCGAAGACTATAGAATTTTTACGAAACGATGGTTATAGGGAAGAAACTCTTAAACGGCTCTTTCACGATAATGCGCATGAGTTTTATAGTCAGTCGCCAAAGTGGAAGCCAAATTATCATATCGAACCTGTTCCCGTTTCATACTATCAGAGGTAATCATAGTGATTCAATGAAAAACAGAGAAGTATTTTATCACGTTGAGATTTTACACAGTTGGTTGGAGCTTGTTCGTCTTCCAAATCTTTTTACTGTGCCCGGGGATATTTTGGTTGGGGCTTTTCTTGCCGGTATTGCCAAAAATGAACTCTCTGTGATTTTTCCCGTGATTATTATTTCATTATCCTTATATATTTCAGGTTTAATTCTGAATGATTATGCCGATTATGAAATAGATAAAGAAGAAAGGCCATTACGCCCGATGCCCTCAGGGCGGATATGTCCGAAGACAGCGCTTGCTGTATCCTCAATCTTAATAGGTATGGCATTACTTATCAGTTTTCTGATAAGTGAAAATAATCTTTTACCATTTTTTGCTATTCAAAGGACATGGGTTTTTACCATTGTGTTGCTTCTGGTAATGTTTATCCTTCTCTATAATAAGCTTGCCAGGAGAATTCCGTGGTTAAGTTTTATAATCATGGGATTGTGCCGGGGGTTAAATGTTCTTTTAGGCGCTGCTATTGTTACCAACTCCTTTCATAGTAAGATATTGTATGGCGCAGGAATAGAAGCACTTTATATCGTATCGGTCAGTTCTATTGCATATAGTGAAATAAAGAGACCGCCATCTGCCGTGATGTGTTGGTTGCCGTTTATCTCTCTCTTAACCCTTGGGGTGCCCTTGTATATTACAGGAATTTCACTGCTAAAGATGTGTGCGTTCTTTATAACCTTTGCATGGATTTTTTATATCATTGGGCATATACGATATTATCGTGAACAAATTCCTGCAAGAATAGGAGATTTAATCCGTAGTTTGCTGCTGATTCAATGTACCCTTATAACGATAGGTATGGAACCTCAACAGAGATACTACCACCTTTCCCTTATAGCGTTTTTACTTTTGCTCTTCTTCACCTCCGGACTGGCATCAAGAAAATTTTATAGCAGTTAACATGGAATATAAAAATTGCAGTTGGACACAGAAGAACACAGATAAACACGGATACGTACCAAGAAACTCACAATGGAGATATGCTTATATCTCTTATTGAAAAATCTGTGTTTATCTGTGTTCTTCCGTGTCCTATTGCAGGATTTTTAAAAATGAGCCTTTAGAATATGGAACAGAAAATTCTCTTACTTCAAATAGCAGGGCTTGGATATAACTTTTTAAGAAATAATCTGGATGATCAGAGGCTGTACGATCTTGATATTAAACCGATGCAGGGAGTATTCCCCGGATTAACTTGCGTGGTTCAGGCTACCATGCGTACTGCCTCTCTTCCTGCACAGCACGGTATTGTAGGAAATGGATTTTTCTTTAAGGATCAATGGAAGCCATTGTTCTGGGAACAGAGTGTCCGCCTCATTCAGCGGCCACTTATTTGGGAAAATTTTCGCTCGCATGGAGGGAGAGTTGCTCAGATGTTTATTCAGCAGTCACTCGGACCAGGAAGTGATGTTTTCCTTTCCCCTGCTCCAATCCATAAACACCGTGGTGGCATAATAATGAATTGCATTTCAGAACCTTCACACATAAGTGTACGACTGGAAAAAGAATTAAAGGGGACATTTCCTCTTCATCATTACTGGGGGCCGTTTGCCTCCAGGAGATCGAGTCGATGGATCGTAAAAGCAATTATGAATGTTATGGAAAACGAGAGGCCAGATCTGCTGTATGCATATCTACCTCATCTTGATTATGCGCTTCAAAGGTACGGTCCTGACTCAACCGTGAGCAAAAAGGCATTTGTTGAGGTGTATTCTCTTGTTGGCGAACTTTTACGCGCTGCACAGAAGGAAAAATACCGGGTTATTCTCTTCGGAGATTACCCTGTCACTCCTGCAAATACGGTCGTATTTCCCAATATCGTATTGAAAAAGGCCGGTTTATTAAAGACGCGTTCTGTACAGGGCATGCAGTATCCCGATTTTTATACGAGTGCAGCATTTAGCGTTGTGGATCATCAGGTAGCTCATGTCTATGTATTTAATCAAAACTTAATAGAAGAAGTAAGATCGCTCCTGGGTAAGATGCCCCATGTTGATACCATACTGGACGGCGCTACTAAAGCTGAAGCCGGGGTTGACCATACACGAAGCGGAGAGTTGATACTCGTGGCGAAACAAGGCGCATGGTTTGATTACAGGTGGTGGACAGAGGTAAAAGAGGCCCCCGAATATGCCTTCCATGTAGATATACATAATAAACCCGGGTATGACCCCTGTGAGTTATTTTGGGGATGGCCTCCTTTTATATCTCAAAATCCATCGAGGATTAAAGGAACTCACGGCCGCGTTGATGAAAATGAACCAATTTTCTATGTATCCGATAGAGAATTGCCAGGTAATCCTGTCACCCTGATGGATCTTTCCCTAAGTATAAAGAGCCTTCTCGATGTAAGGGTAAATCTGGAAGAGAAGCTGCATCCATTACCATGCGAATAGAGCAACGAATAAAAGTTACTTTTCATTATACTGTACATTTTACCCATGATGTATTTCATCCTGAAAATTATGTATTAAAAGAGGTATTGAAAGATCCACAATCAAAAGTTATGGTTTTTCTTGATTCAGGAGTTGTTGCTTCCTGGCCTGGCATAGAGCATCGTATTGAGAATTGGTTTCGTATCCATACAAGGTGTGCAGAAATGATTTCTCCCGCCGTTATTCTGGATGGGGGAGAACGATGTAAAAATGATTTTAAATACTATAAGGATATAGCATATGCCCTGCGGCTGAATAAACTGGATCGCCATTCTTATATAGTTATCGTTGGAGGCGGCGCAGTGCTTGATGCCGTGGGATTTATTGCCTCTATCAGCCAGAGGGGGATACGTCATATACGGGTGCCAACAACAGTGCTCTCACAGAATGATTCCGGTGTTGGCGTAAAGAATGGTATCAATTTTTTTGGAGTAAAGAATTATTTTGGCACCTTTACACCTCCCTATGCGGTGATTAACGATTTTGATTTTTTAAAGACCCTGGATACAAGGGACTGGCTTTCTGGCGTATCAGAAGCTTTCAAGGTTGCCATTATTAAAGATCGTTCGTTTTTAGAATATCTGGTAAGCAAGTCGAAAGAATTGTTTCGGCATGATGCGGAGGTAATGGAAAGGTTAATCATACGTTGCGTCCAGCTTCATACTGACCACATAGCTTCAGGAAATGATCCCTTTGAGAACGGATCTTCGCGGCCATTAGATTTTGGACATTGGAGTGGTCATTATCTCGAGGCAATGAGCGGGTATGAGCTTCGTCATGGAGAAGCAGTTGCGCTTGGTCTTGTGCTTGATATGACCATTGCTGAAAATCGTGGTCTCGTTAATAAAGATGAGTATGACCTTGTTTATTACGGCCTTAAGGATTGTGGTTTTCTGTTATGGCATCCTCTTCTTGAGAAAAGAGAGAATGATAAATTCCTCAATATTTATCATGGACTCGAGGAATTCCGGCAACATCTGGGTGGAAAGCTCACCTTAATTATGCCTGACCATCTTGGCAGTAGTTGCCAGATTAATAGTATTTCACATGATGAGATAGAACAGGCTGTGAAGAAAATGAAGGAGATTTATGATGTCTGCCCGGCAGGATATCCTGAAAAGACTGATCGAGGAAAACAGGTATCTGGAAGTCAGAAATAAAATACTCGATATGAACATTGTGGATATAGCTCAGCTTCTTACGGAGTTTGAGAGAGAAAAGCTTCTTATTCTTTTCAGAATACTTCCCAAGGAAATTGCATCGGAGGTATTTTCCTATATACCCTTAGAATTACAGCAATATGTTATTGAATCGATTACAGACGGGGAAATAAAGGATATCGTGAGTAAGCTTTTTTTAAATGATGCGGTAGATTTTCTTGAGTAAATGTCTTCCAATGTGGTGAAGAAGGTTTTAAGGAACACCGATGAGGAAAAGAGAAAATTAATAAACCAGTTTCTCAAGTACCCGGAAGACTCAACCGGTAGTGTTATGACTATCGAATTTGTTGATTTGAGAAAGCAGATGACAGTAAAGGAAGCTCTTAATCATATCAAAGCTACCGGAAAATAGATAAGAAAACCATCAATAACTGCTATATTATAGATAATGTCAGAAGGCTTGAGGGCGTGCTGTCTATCAGAAAGCTTATTTTGAGCGATGAGAATACTACAGTCGGCGACATCATGAATTCCGATGTCGTATCTGTTCATACCTTAGACGATCAGGAAAAGGTTGCATCTTTATTTAAAAGATATGACTTTACCACTGACTAAATAACACTTTGATAGGCAAGTTAGTGCATACCATAATTCTATTGAATTTATCTATAGTTCTCGACCTGATCGGGGAATGTCCCCTTCCGGGAGAGACTGTGTCATAATTACCCAGAAAGGGTTGGATTCGTTCTTTAATCAGAGAGAAAAATACTCTCGGTGAAACATGATCTGCATATGTGTCTCAAA
>NZ_SZPP01000067.1:0-24558 GCF_030263775.1 Candidatus Jettenia sp. AMX1 | reverse complement strand
GAGTTTTACTCAATTGGTTGCTAAATAAGTTTAATTTGGTCGCTAGCCCAAAATCTTAGCTATAATTTATTTGCGGCGGCAATACGATAAAATTGTAAACAGTAATTCACGTCTTTCGCAATAAAAACGTGGTATAACACGGCGTTCAAGACAGACGTGGTCGCGCCGTCCTCGTAACAGGTTCAGGTTTGCTGGGTAGAAGCGATGGTTTTTCAAACAAAGGTACTTCCCCGGCCAAGGACAGAAGGGGGTCAAGGGATACTTAAGTCATAGCAAAGAGACGAGCGTTTTTCTTAGATTATCAAAAGAGTTGGAGGCGATTTGTCAATAATAAAGATTTGACCCCTATATGGACTCTATATGGACTATATGGACTGACCCCTATATGGACCCCTATATGTATATGTATGTATATGTATACTATGCAGGAACCGGGAGTTTCCAAAAAGGTGGCTGTTAAGTTTGAGGAAATTGAACGCAAGGTTGCTTGAAAATATCTTTATTCCTTATCGTAAGGCTTGCTTTGATTTTTCTTGAAAATTAGTGGTTGCTGAAGCTATTTAAATGATTTGAAAATAGCAGAATGAAATCGGGAAACACAGAAGGGGGTTATGGAGGCGATTTGTCAATAATAAACAGGCTGTCCGAGAATAGGTATTTTATCAAATTCTCGTGTCATAAGTCCTTTAATATCAATACCTGATTTTTTGGATTTTACATTCTCGGACAACCTCTCAAGGTGTGATCCTTTTTACGGGAACTCTGAAGGGAAAACATGCACAAAGCATCGATCCTGCCTCTCACACTCGCATTCGTTCTTCTTGGATGCGGCACCGTTCCAACACCGATGTCTAAGGTGAAGCAGGTACCGCAATCCCGAGTGCGCGCGGCTCTTCCTTCCGCTTCCAAGTCGCCGGCGCGAATAACGGTCATTCGAGACTCGGGGTTTCAAGGAATAGAACATGTCTTTGAACTCTGGATCAACGGCATTCTTGTCGCTGAATTGAGGCCGAGGGAAGCTTTCGCTTTTGATGTTGATCCCGGTCTGGTCTTTCTTGAGATTCGAATGTTCAACATCATCGGAACGGTTGCGCCTGTTCAGGTAGAGACAACTGTCGAGCCGAACAAGGGATACTTCTACCGCGCCGGAATTGATGGGCAAGTCAAGCTCCACCTAGTTAGGGACCTTTCGCTGTCGCAATAGCATCAGCAACGTCTGTGCAGCAGGCGCCTAACTATTGCGTCCAGACGGATCGGTCATCGGCATGCCCGCGGTGCGGGCCGCTTAGCTCAAACGTTGGCGTGTCAAGAATGGGGTCAAAAGAAATGGTATTTTGATTATACCGTGATACTTAAGTCATATGGAGAAAGCATTGCTGCATCCTGCAAAGAGACGAGCCTTTTTCTTATGACCCCTATGATGACTGATTAAGAAGAATTGCGAATATATTTTCTCGCTTGTTGGGGGAGTAGATAGTGTGATACATGACGCATGAGACAATAGCTTGAATCTTTATGTGTGGTAGCTTCTTATGAAGAATGAAGAAAGCGCCTAACTTAACCTGCATTGCGCCGCTAGTCGAGGCCTCCTCCGTGAGTCATTCCTGACGTTGGGCATATAGATTATAAGGGTGAAAAATCCTGTGTATTTTGAGATAATAGGAGAGATTCAGGATATTGAAACTATTGCCATAGGAGGAAGAATACGTGTATAATGCGGATTCAAAAACACTTTGGTCATGGTCGCTGGCGCAAGCTTAAAGGTATTGGAAAAGTTTGTCTTGAAAATGGAAGGATATGTAATGCAGAGTTACACTGGTACGAAGCACATGGTATTGGCAGAAAGAAAATGAAAATCAAGAGGTTTTTGGGTTAAACTATGGAAAGAGAAAAGGAAGATCAGACATTTGCGATTTGTATAGGAAATAAAGACTGTGAAGATTTGGAAATACGCAAGATTTATCAAATCCTTCCGGACGACGATGCCGAAAGGGAAGGATATATTAGAGTTGTTGATGAATCCGGTGAAGACTATCTTTATCCACAGTCCTATTTCATTCTTGTTAAACTACCTCACGAAGTGAAAGAAGCTTTAATAATAGCAAGATAGATGTTTGAATTCGTCTAACAAAAACGCCCCACATGACCACTATTCCACTACCGCTCCATATGAATGGAATCACGCCTTGACAGGCTGTCCGAGAATGTTTTCACACGACAAATCCTATACTATATGTTGATAAAATATTAGCACAACAACAATATTTAGTATGGTATTTGTGAGTCAATTGAATTCGCGGACAGCCTGTAAAGATATATTCAGTTATTTTTCATGATACTCTGTGAATCCCTTGCTTATTATTGACTTTGCCATTCTTTTTATCAGGCCTACATCTGAATCGATCACTTTCAGCATAAATTCCTTGGTCTCTGGTATTCCAACTTCATTAAGGGTATTAAGAATTTCCATTTTTAAAAAGGTATTGTCTGTTTGTTTAAAGAGCTTTATAATCGGCCGTACAGCTTTTGTACTTTTAAGTTTACCAAGGATATGAATAGCCCGCCGAACTGTCTCCCGCTCTGGATGCCTGAGTGCATTTACCAACTTTTCCTCAAAATCTTTATTCACATATTCTAATATATCGGCACCACAGAAAGGGCATATGAGATCGATTTCTTTGATCTCCTTCCAACACAAAGGACAAAAGAATGTCATGATATTTTACCTTAAGGAAAATACAATCAATTAAATCAAAAGTTTCTATCCAATTTCCTATAAAACATGGTTTCCTTCTAACATTAAACGAACCATCATATTCATTATGATAAGTAATGATTTATTACTATTTGTATATCTAAAGATTTATTCACTATCCGTAGAAAATTCTTTTTCCGAGGAAAAAGATAAATAACGCATGTGTGGCCGCAAATAAAGAAACCAAAACACTGCACCAATCAGAATAACGCCACCGATGAGATTTCCCAAGGTAACGGGAAGAAGGTTGTTGATAAAAAACCCCTTCCAGGTAAGTTGAGAGAGATCTAGTGTTTTTCCTGCCATTCTTTCTGCTACAGCGACGACATCCGGATGTTTTCTCAAAATTACACCCATTGGGATAAAATACATGTTTGCAACGCAGTGTTCAAACCCGCTGGCAACGAAACCACCAATGGCAAACAGAGTCGAAATTACCTTATCTGCTACACTCCTACTGCTGTAGCACAACCAGACATTAAGACATACCAATGCGTTGCAAAGTGTACCTCTTGCCAGGGCCTCTTCAAAAGAGAGATTAACTTTTTTATGGGCAATAAGCAGTGCCTTCGCACCTGTCATACAGTGGAAAAATTCCCACTGGTGTGCCGTATACATCCAATAAACCATCATAAGGCCGCCTATAAAATTACCAACATATACTAAGGTCCAGATCCTAAACAATTCACGTGTCATAATCTTTTTACTAAGATAACCTACAATATTTAAATTGTTACCCGTAAAAAGTTCAGAGCCAGCAACTTCGACCAGTATAAGCCCAAGGGAAAATACAATACCAGTAATGAAAGAAGTAAATCCAGCGTGTAAGGCAGAATCGCTTGTCACAAAGGTGGCAAACTGGGCACCCATAGCAACATAAATCCCGGCTAAAATGCTCAATACAAGTGTTTGTGTAACCGTTAATCCTGCCCTTATTACTGCCTTATTTTCAACTACAGAGGCTGTCTGTGAAGGTGAATATGCTACATCTCTATCTATAGTTTGGGTAGACTCTGGAATATTATTTTCTGCCATCTTTCGCTTTCCTTTGCAAGGGGTAAGATTTGAAAGATCTGGTATTCCACCATGAATCTTTTCGGCGGCAGCCAGTACCGCTCGATTCTCTTTTAGGATAATTCCCATAGGAATAAGCCACATGTTAACAACACAGTGTTCGAATCCACAGGCCATAAGGCAAGACGTAGGCCAGAGTAATGACAGTATTTTATCGAGATTACTTTTACCACAATAGCACATCCAGACACCGAGACACAGCAAGGCATTGCCCATCATTCCCCGTGCAAAGACTACACCGAATGGGATGTTTACTTTATCATTGGCCGTAAGGACTATTTTCGCGCCCAGGAGATGATTATTCATCATCCATTGGCCAGAGGTGTATAGACATAATACAACGGCTAATGCACCAATAAAATTGCCAAGAAATGTAATGACCATATTCCTGGTAAAGGCCTTACCGGAAATTTTCCGGGCCATAAAAGACATCGCAACAAGGCAATTTCCCGCAAAAAGTTCGGCACCGGTAATCACAATTAAAACCATTGCCAAAGTAAAGGCCACACCGCCAACAAGTTGATTTATACCATAATTAGATGTTGCAGTATGTGTTACTAATATAAAGAGCTGAGCACCAAGTGCCATAAAAACACCAGCAAGAATACTTAATACCAGCGTAGTTAAAGTGTCAAGACTGGATTTTGTTACACCTACCAGACCCACTCTATTAGTCATTTCTACCGACCCATAGGTATCAATTTCAAGTACTGGTATGATATACTTCTGTTTACCAGTGCCATCCCATGTATCAGGCATACATGGCATCCTTTTTTGATCGTTATTTAACATAATACTATGTCCCCCCGTAGGGGCGAAGCATTTGCAAGGGTATGGGAAAATACACTCATTTCACGATCAGCAAATGCTTCACCTCTCCTCTATTCCTTAATTTGTTGAAAAATTCACAATCACATTATTTAGATTGCAATCTCTCCTGACTCGCTGGTACGAACTCGATAAGCGTTCTCTATATTGAAAACAAATATCTTCCCATCGCCAATACTCCCCGTTTGAGACTCATTGATGATAGCAGTAACAATACTTTCCACATCAGTATCTTTGACAACAATTTCAATCTTGAGCTTTGATAAGAGATCAATGCGAAATCTTCTCCCGCGCCACACCTGATCTATCCCTTTTTGATTCCCATGTCCATTTACCTTTGTTACCGTCATCCCTGGATAGCCCAATTCTAATAAAGCATCCTTCACGGTATCAAACCTTTCAGGCCTAATTATTGCTTCTATCTTTTTCATAAAGACCTCCATTTGTTTAAAATGAATATACGAAAGATACTCTGAAATTTAGACTTCTCGTAATTGAAAAACTAAGGGTATTGTTTCTACATCTGCTTACTCTCTTTATCAATTAAATTACCAGTGTTCCATATATTTTCAAGTTTCATTCTATTCCCTTCAAGGATTTCTGCTTTACTCGTTAATAAGGCAAGTTCAACACGTATAGACTCACTTCCTGCCTTTCGCCTCTCCTGGCCTCTTTGAATTGCCTGTTCTATCTGCTTAATGAGGTCACTCCCAAGATCCTTCAATTGTTTAGAGTAATGATGAATAGTTTTACAAATCCTTGCTGATAAATCAGAGCGTACCCTGCCGCAATTTCGACTCACATCAGAGGATACCCGCTCCATCATCTCATGTAAAACCATCTTTCTGCTTACCGATTTAGGCAGAAAGGTGCGCAGAATAGACTTGACCTCTTCTTCGGTAGGAGCCGTATATTCCTGGACCATGTAATAAAAACTATTATCCCTGGTTAGTTCAACGGAAAATTCAAATTGATTCATGGATACCTCAAAGAGTATCTCTGCAGCCGTCCTAAACTCACACATAATGTCGTTGGAACGTTTTGTAAAACGATGAAAGGTTTCCTGGATACTATTTGAGATTATGCCCTCGATATCTTTCCTAAACACATCAAATCCCTTAACAATCTCATCCTTGATAATCTTCTGCATCTCATCCCTTAAGATCGTTGGATTTGTATCTTGATTTTTTTCAAAAAAATCCTGGAGGAAGCGCTTTATCGCCGGTATCTCCTTTTCCTCAAAAACCTTTAACATCTCTTCTACCTTGAAACACAACTTGTCCGATTCACCCCTGAGCAGACAGGTAATATCCTCTCTGTCTTGTTTCAGGTTTGCAACAAGCTTATGAAAGGTTTTGATTTTATTTTCCAACTCTTCCTCGGAAGCCTCTAGTGTCTTTTTCTCAATGGCTATTTGTGACAGTTTCTGTAAAATAATTCGTTTTACCTTGGATACCGCTGTATTTAAGATGATTTTACCTTTCTCTGAAGCAAGAAAATTACCTAATCTATCCTCCAGGTTCAAAAGTCCACTCTGTGAAAGCTGAATATCGTTTTTCGTCATCTTAGCCTTAAGTGCTTCCCTTGCAGAGACGGGTAATATTTCATGAACAGTAAATCCCATCTCTTCAAGAACATGCTTGTTGAAGGCAATAATCTCTTCGATTTCCTCAGGAGACAAATTATCGATCTTATTCAAAACAAAGAATATTTTTTGGATAGAATCTTTAATCGTATCAAGGAGTTCTTTTTCTACCTGTGAGATGGGTACGTCAGCACTCATGAGGAACAATGCCGCATCCAGATGGTCTAAAAACTCATACGTCGTTTCTGTATTATGCAGAAAGGTAGATCCTACACCGGGCGTATCTACCAGCAACATACCCTGCTCAAGAAAAGAAGACGGATGCTCGATACGTGCACACCGTACACCACGTATATTTTTCGGGTTTCCTTTTTCTGTTACATAATCAGAAAGTTCTTCTATGCGAATCTTCTTCTCACTACCGTCTTCCATAAAGACACCGCATCTGACTTCTTCACCAAACTTCAGGATCGTTACAACAGATGTTAGTGGCACTATGGATGAAGGGAGGATTTCTCTGCCAATCAGACTATTAATAAGTGTCGTCTTACCTCTTTTGAATTGGCCCAGGGTTACCAGGTTAAAACAATTGGATACCAACTGTTCCTTGATGGTAAGCAATCGATCATCCGTTTTCCCGAACTCTTCTTTCGTTAGAACCTCAATATCTTCAATAACAGCCAGTATTTCTGTTTTCTGTTTTATAAATTCCTCTAACATGGAACACATTCCTCTCTCAAATAACTCATAGCAATATTTTTCACAGCAGCACTTGCCGTTGTTACCCTTCCTGCAACTCTCATGATCTCTTTTTTATAAGTCTTAAACCATCCAATTATCCATCCCAAAACAAGAGCTACTGTCAAATATATATTTGCCGTTCCTTAAAACAACATGATCCTTAATGGTTTCACTATTCAGTATCAAGTACATCATAAAAGCATCGTACAAATCTAACTTCGTATATTCAACGCCCAACAAACCTAAATTCTGAAGATCCTTAACGCCGATAACTTTCTCCATAAACTCCTCCTATCGATCAGGGAATAGGGGAATTATCTTTCAGATAATACTGAAAAACAAAAAGCCCCTGTCAAAACTATATGCTTCGACAGGGGCTTTTCCAATAAAAAAACTCCTATCGAAGGAAAACCTCAATAGGAGTTATCAGCTACCGTGTAGCAGTTTGGCGAACTCCATCGCCTTAGAATTCTTTAATAATCGTAAATTTACAATACATCCAATTGGTTGTCAAACAAATTTTATAAAAACGATAAAAGCCATCACCCTTAGTATTTTCAGTACGCCTGGTGGTTAGCTCAATTTTATCCCTTTTTATGCGTGATTTAAAAGAATGGCAAGGTTAATAATAAGCAAGGGATTTACGGATTATCATGAAAAATAACTGAATATATCTTTATCCAGGACTTCATGCTATTATTTTACTATAATTTGGATAGTAGGATATTCTGATAGGCCCTATAAAATTTAACGTTGACCACGGTCTTATAGAAAAGTTGAGTTTCATTTCTCAACCTATAAAATTAAAATTAAGCCGAATTAATAATTACTATATATTTTCTATGAGGATTAAAATGAAATATATTATCTTTATCTTGTGTTTTATAAGTTATCTGTATTTTTTAAATATTGATTCCAAAGCTCAGAATGGAGGTCAAATGAGATCTACTTTTCCTGTGGATAATGGAAAGGAAATTGCAACACTTGCGGGAGGATGCTTCTGGTGTCTGGAAGCTTTGTTTTTAGAACTGCGTGGAGTAGAGAAGGTGGAATCTGGCTATTCCGGGGGTAATGTACCTAATCCTTCATACGATCAAGTTTGTACCGGAACTACTGGCCACGCTGAGGTGGTTCAGATTACCTTTGATCCTATGATTATTTCATTTAGAGAACTTTTGGAGGTTTTCTTTACTATACATGACCCTACGACATTGAACCGCCAGGGTGCTGATGTAGGTACACAATACCGTTCAGCGATTTTTTATCACACACAAGAGCAAAGGGAGATTGCCGAACATGTGATGAAAGAATTTCGTGAAGCCAAAATATGGGATGCACCGATAGTAACCGAAATGAAGGCATTCACAGCATTCTATCGGGCAGAGGAGCATCACCAGGGATATTATAAACGCAATCCTGAGCAACCGTATTGTCGCATAGTAATTGCGCCCAAAGTGGCTAAACTTCGTAAGCAGTATCGTGCAAAACTGAAGAAGTAACGTCTTAATCCGCTATGTATAAGATTATTTGATGCCGCTTTTTTACTCTTGTATATTCCCTTCTAAATCATAAGTCCAGGAATAATTATGAGTAGCGTCGAAGATTACTTTTTTGAACCCTAGTTTTTTAAGCGAGGGCAAAAAACCTGTACCATTAATTACTCTGTATATGAGAGGGTATGACCATGATACATACTCTAATTTTAAAATGGTTTTTTCTTCTCCGTCTAATTGCACATTTACGTACATGTTTTTGCCTATAAAATACTTCTCCAGTTTGCCTGCCACTTCTTCCCGTTGTTTTCTCATACATTCCTGGGTTAAGATCGCCGATACTTTTTCCATTTCTGCTTCTTTCTGCTTTACTTCATCCATGAGCCTTTGTGCTTCGATATATTCAGGAGAATCGCGTTTAATAGCCTCCAAATGTATTCTTGCATCATAAATTTTTTCCTGAGAAAATTTTAACCAATTTTCATTCAACTTATATTCATTAATTAACGCCTTCTTGGCTTCAATAAGATGTTCATAGGGGGTTAATTCTTCTGGCTTGATTTTGTTCATAAATGCAGGCTGTTTTATGTTTTTTGTGTCCAATGTAACCATAACAAAAAGAATGCTTACACAAATAATACATAGACCAATTGCCCACTGTCTTTTGTGCTGACGTTTTGATTGATGCATTTTGGTATATCGTACATTGTTTTATTGGTTAATTTGAGGTGCTTGTCTTACGAGTTTGCAAAGATGATAAAAACAAAAATATTCCCATGCGAAAGGTCCAAATCCTAAAAATCCTGCAATAGGCATTTCAAAAATCTTGACGTCCTTCATAAAGGGAGCTGTATATACCCATTTTGATACAGCCCAGTAATTCCAAAATTCCCACAGGAAACCACAGATATAGCCAGCTATAAACAAGCTCAGTATACGCGAGAGCCTGCCTTCTTCTAAATCCCTGAGTAATGAATTTCCTTTACTGGAATATACAATAGGTTCAAATATCATTACATATCCAGTCCATACAAGCCCAAAGAGATATTGAGCATAGTCTCTGCTTATGAGTAATGGCGCCATAATAAAAAAGAATCCGAGTACAATACTGGTGTAAATAACCCTGTTTGAGACATGGAGGCTGCTAATCCGAAATCGTTCGAAGAGCCGAAGTGTTTCAATAAGTTCTGTTGTCTGGAACATCCCCGGCATAATCATTCCAAAGGCTAATCCCATCCCCAGGCAAAGTTCTATTTTATTTTTGGGTAAACCTTGATACTCCCAGTTTGCGAGGTGCAAGTTATAAAATTCAAATAAGAGCCAGAAAGCAATAGACAGAGGTATTTGAATGTAAAACTCGCGTCTGCGATTACAGAGAAGCGAATTTCCTTTAAGCTTAAAAATAACAGCATCTAAAAACATCACATAGCCTAACCAACACAAAGGAGTCGTCCAGATACTTACTTTATATGCAAAGGAGACATGATGTTGGATAAGTAAACAAAACTCTACAAAACAGATTAACCCAATACCCAGCCAGCCGTGGTATTTAAAGATGAGTGGTTTTTCACTCATAGCGGCCTTTACGGCTGTCTCGCGATTCGTCTTGAAATATTTCGCCATAGATTTTTTCCCTTTGAAAAAAGGAGTTGGCAGGGAGCTTCTTTCCGTTACTGATTCCCTTGAAGACAAGGAGGGTTTGCTCTTTTGCAATTACCATTTTTAAGATTGTTAATACAATTTGGATTCTACCTGAACTAAGATAATTATTTCAAGATAAAAAGGTGATTTCTGATTTTTGAAGATATTAGAGATAGTGATCCTTGTCTGATTTCAGTTGAAATAATTCCCTTGACACTCAAACAGATTCAGCATAGCATCTATTTTGATGTTAGGAATTTCAGTGTTGAGGTTCTTCTGTATCATTTCACGACTCAGGGTGCCTTTATTCCTTATGAGAATAGGTTATCTCTATGTTAGAGAAATTGCCGAATAGTACCTCTCCTACAAAAAAACAGCTCATAGTTATTTTCTTTTTAACGACACTATTATGTATTGGCGTTGTGATAAAAGCAGGTACGGATTACCATTGGTGGCTACCCGAAACAGAGGTAATACGTAATCTTAATCCTGAGGATATAAAAATCAAACTGGATGTTAATAAGGCTCCCTGGTATGAGTTGGTTTTATTGCCAAAATTAGGTGAAGTAAAGGCAAAGGCAATTGTGAACTACCGTGAAAAATACGGTGATTTTAAAACCCCGGAAGAATTGGCAAAGGTAAACGGTATTGGAACATCTATTATAGATGCCATAAGAGAACATATAAAGATTGGACCGGATACGGCTTCTGTAGACTGAAAATAAAACTTTATGGAAAAAGAACAAAAGATATTAGACAACATATGGATGCGGGTCGTACTTATCGGTATTTCAATCGTTATTTTTTCATTCTTTTGTTACTTGCTGAGAGGGCCGCTTGTTTCCCTTCTCCTCGCATTCATTGTTGCTTATATTTTTAATCCTGTGGTTAATTTTTTTGAGCGAAAGCGATGGCCGTTTACCCGAAAACATATACAACGTGGATTTGGAATAATTTTTCTCATTCTTGCTGTTTTGCTATTTACATCAGGATTTTTAGCTTACGCAATACCTAAAACAGCTGACGGGGTTTATAGAATAGGTGTTTTAATAAAGGAACGGTATCCAAAGTATTTACACGTCTTTGAGGGATTGATCGAAAGATACGGAGATAAAGAATTTGCTCAATTAGTAAAACCAATTCTGCAGGAGCAAATTGAAAAAGTGAAATCAACGGAGAATGAAGAACAAAAAAAACAGGAGCATGCTGAGAAGACTGAATCAGAAGAGATAAAAAAACAAAAGGTAAAGGATGTCCTTACTGCTCCGGAGGAGCAAGTTAAAAAAGAGGTTCGGGCGCAAAGAAGACGTTTAGCTGAAGCAATACAGGAATATAAAAAATATCTTCCGCAGATTATCAATTTTTTCTTAAAAATTATTAAGAATATTTTTTATGGTACCTTCGGATTCTTTAGTGTTGCAGTAAATTTTATTATCTTTAGTGTTGTAGCTATATACTTACTTAAGGACTTTAATGTCCTTGTCCAAAAAGTAAAAAATATTTTTCCTTTACCAATAAGAGACAAGGCAATGGCCCTTTTATCTAAAGTAAATCACAATCTCCGGTTTTATCTGAGAGGCCAAACTATTACTTGCCTTGTTCTTTCCTTTATCTATAGCATTGGTTTAACAATTACCGGGATTGATCTAGCGTTTCTTGTTGGTTTTATAGGAGGTTTTGGTAATCTGATTCCCTATGTGGGGACTGCTATTGGTATTTTTCTAGCATCTATTATTGCTCTTTTCGAATTCGGTGATTTCAAACATCTCTTATATGTTATCATAACATTCAGTGTTGGACAATCGCTTGAAGCAACGGTAATAACACCGAGAATTATGGGAAAGGAGTTATCTCTGCATCCTGCTCTGGTAATTTTAGCTATCCTGATTTTTGGCCAACTATGGGGATTTTTAGGGTTACTGTTAGCAGTTCCGATTGTAGCTACGCTAAAAGTTTTTATTGATGAATTTATTTCAATGTACAAATCTTCAAAATATTATACCGGGTAAAATTTATGCCCGTATCAAAAAGCCTTAAGAATGAAATGCCCTACAAGACTATGACGCTCATAAGAAAGCAAATAAACATGGAGGGAATTTGGATTGTCAATATCCCTGTGAAGAACAGGCCCATCAACAGCCAGTTTATGATGATTAACCCATGTATCCTTTGAATCCAGCAGTACGCTAAAATAAGGGCTCTTGTTGGGTGGATTCCTCTCTAAATCTTGATAACCCTGGAAGAACGGGGGTACTTCGATACCCATCGGCATGTATAAGCCCTGTGGATAATCCTCGATCCGGAGCTGGGGAAGCTGATTTAACTTAAATCCGCTTACGAAAAACCGATTCTCTTCACCCGTTTTAGAATCTTTAAAAATAAGTTCTATCTCCTGTAACACATCCTCCGAAGCAGGTGATTGAATATCCCTTATCATAGCTCTCGTAAACTCAGCAATTTTCCAGTATTCATTTTTCCAGGGTTTTTTAACAAAATATCTTCCGGGAGAAGCAAATGTTGCAAATTCAACCGGGTGATGCCCATCGTAGAAATCCTTCCATGTGATAATATTCCAAAAATGCGTTGTCCGGAGTTTTTTCTTTTGCTCTCCGAGTGCAAAAACACGCTCATGAGCCAGAAATTCTGCGTGAGCTTCCTTTGCGGAGATAACCTTTCTTAGAATATTTAAACTCACATGAGACCCGGCAGGGTCTACCCAATGCTCTAACCTCTACCATCGCCGATTTTCCCAATAAGATAAACCACTAATCTCTTCAAATACCTTTTTATAATGCCCAAGAGGAAAGATAAACCATCCCTGGTAATACAGGGCCTTTTGTCCATTCTCTTTTGTATAGAGGAAAACTTCCCAAAGGCCGGCATTCAAACAATTTTTTGCAATCTCGGCTGAATAGAGATTCTCTTTTTCGAATCCATCACCACCAGTGATCTCAATGTACTCCGAGTTCGGTTCGAAGCTTAACTACCGTTAATTTTCTTATTGAGAATATTCCTTTAACATGTTTTAAAAACCCTCTAAACATTGTATGCTTAGAGTTAATTGAATAACCAGTTTTCTAGTATCCAGTACGCGCCGCCGCTAAATACCGCGGCAGCAGGCAAGGTTATGAACCATGACAGAAGTATTTCCAGTACTCTACGAATATTTGCATGTTTTGTAATTAAACCTATCCCAAAAAGGGATCCCACTGATACATGGGTAGTAGATACAGGCATTCCAAATTTACTAGCACATATTACAAGAATACCCGTAGCAAGGTTTGCAGTAAAACCCTGCCCGTGATTTAATTTTGTGATTTCATTGCTCATGGTATTAGCCACTTTTCTGGCGCTAAAAAGTCCGCCAACAGCCATACCAAGCCCAACAGCCAACATGCCCCAATATATAGATAAACCTTTTATTAACAATAAGAGGGCTACGATCTTTGGTGTATCATTAAGACCTCTGGCAAAACTTACGATTCCAGCAGAGCAGAAGTGCAGGGAATCCAGCAGTCTTTGGCTATTCATACCTAAAAAATAACCTTTATAGATCTCCCGGCAGTTCTTTTCTTCATCAATGGTAACACTAAGGGTACTGCCGCAGTTTGCTGAAAGAGAAGCGGCAGGCTCATATGATGGAATTATCTTTTTCTGCTTGCCGACACAAAGACACCACTCTTTTGTTATACCTGATCGAATTCGAATATTCCGGAAAATAACATAAAGAATACTACCGGAGGCTATTGCGATAACAGGGCTCAATAAAAGAGGAAGTAAAAAAGAGGTACCTAAAATAGCAAAATTTACCTGCGTGCCTATGGCTATAAAACCTGCACCAATCAAGGCGCCTGTTAAACTGTGTGTTGTTGAGATGGGAAATCCCGTGATCGTTGCAACCATAACTGTAAGAGCAGCACCAATTCCAATTGCGGTAAGAAATTCAGGAGAGTTTGTAGTGCTTTGAGGAACAAGCCCTTTCCCGGAAAAGGTATTTACCAGGTTGTATGCAAGGAAAATGGAAGCTATCGAACCTGCAAATGTTGTAAGGGTTGCCCACCATATTGCACATTTATACGTCGTGGTCCTGCTACCAAAAAGCGTTGCAACACCCTTAAAATTATCATTAGCACCATTTGTGTATGCAAGAAAGCATGTAGCCAGAAAAAGAATTGTTAAGATTGCCATTTAGCACCTCCTTTTCAAATGTTTTCAGGTCTTTATTTGCTTTTCTCTATGAGGCTCCTCATTGCTTCTGAGATTATCTTCTCATGCTGCTCTGCCGTCTCAGCCCTTCCGTACTTTTCAATTATTTTTTCCCATTCAGGTGTACCGTGATATTGATGGCAGCCTATACACAAACCCTCTCTTTCAACAAGGTTTCTCTCGCCGGAATTTAATGGCCTGTCCTCAGGCATCGGCATGTTCTGTACCTGTTTTCCACTTCTCACAACAAGTTGGTCTAAAGCATAAGGAAAATCCTCTATTCCTGGAACCTGCCATTTGCCGGACTTCTTCGCACCGGGGATATCTCCGTACGCCCCTTTAGACAAGTCCTGAAATAAAGGACTGCCACCCAATAGTTTCCCGGTACTCCTTGAATTGCCCGTTCCATATCCTATAGTTTTTGGATTGGTGTGGCAATCCTCTTCTTCTTCCTCTCGTATGGCAATGGGTACACTGTGCCGCCGGTATAGCAGAGGTAATACGAAGTTTTAACGGATGTGGGCGATGGCCATCATCTTTTATTGTAGGGTCATTTCCCTCATATTTACCGTCGTTTCCGTAAAGTACATGGCATGCGGCACAACCGGAAGCCCTCAGGTCTCCGCACACTGTTTTCTGTAAATATCTGAAAAACCTGCTTTTTCTTCTGAGCCAAATACTTTCATCACCTCTTCAAAATCAGGGATTTCATCTACTTTTTCAAGTTTCCTTAAAAAACCTGCGGTAACTGCTTTTTCAACCCATTCCTTGTATTCCTGAGAACCAACCCTTGGAACTGCACCATCTGTATCTATCATGTTAAAGTTTCCAAAAGGAAATGTGCCTTTCGGTATTACCCCGTTTGAAGACAGTATCTTACTTGATATTCCTGTCATCAGGGAGTGCAAAGACATTGACATTCTGTATGTGTAGTCTATTTCCAGCGTCATGGAAGGTTCTGAAAAAAGGAGTTGCTGCGACATAAGTTCTCCTCCAACAGGCTGGCTGAGAGGTTCTCCCATGAGTGTAGGTATACTTCCTTTACTGTCATGGCATTTTGCGCAACCTTTTCCCTCATGGAGTACCCACATACTCGACGGGTTTGAAATGAGTCCTCTGTGAGCTTCTTCCTTTTTACCGGATGAGGGTTCCCCTTCGTGGCAGATTGTGCATTCGTGGCCGACCCTTTTTTATACTTCTGTCTGGCAAAGCTTAAAAGAAAAGGCTGCATCCTGTCACTAATAACTTCAATTCCTTCGTGGCATGATAAGCATCCTTTCTTTTCTGCATCTCCCGTTTCGTTTTCCTTTTCTGTAGTATGTACCACCTTATTTGCAGTTAAAGAACCATTAGTATTATGAGGATTAATACCTTTACATCCCCCAGACATTCCTATAATAAAAGTGATAAGCCCTATCAAGAATAAATTCCTTTTCATTGTTTATAAAATTCCCCTCTCTAATTCTAATGTTTGAACGACTAAAACACACAGTAAACATAGATTGCACAGCGTGGCAAAGCTGTAACCAAAAATATTTTAACCACGAAGTTCACTAAGGACACGAAGAAAGACTTAATTTATAGAACCTAGGCGGGTTCATGTTTGTAACTTGAACCCTATGTTTTATGTTGCCGATCACGTCTTCGATTACACATAGCGCCGTTATCTACATAAACTCAGAAGTTCAGGTTGCAAACCCGAACCTGCAGGGAAAGATTTGTTTTATAGTTTTTTTACTTCGTGCCCTTCATGCTCTTCGTGGTGTTAAAAAGTTTTTTTTAAATTTTGGTCATTTGAATTTGTTTCGCATTTCGTGCTTAGTATTTCGTATTTCCTTTTCGCCGTTTCAAAGTTGGTTCAATCGTCCATGATTGAACCGAAACGTTTAGCATGTTTCATACGCCTGGCGTAAACTAAAACGTACTGGCCAGTGCTAAACGCATGGTTCAATCTACAAGGTTGAACCAACCATAGTCGTTGCCAAAAGCCTAACTTAAGATTCTCTGTTTTTATTTTCCTGTATTGACGGACAGGGATAGAACATTATTTAACGTCAATATCTTTTGATTTTTTGCAACAATTGAGTTTTTTGAAAAGTTTCCGACAATAACAATGTGTTACACGCCGCGTAGGGGCAGGTTTCAAACCTGCCCCTATCAATAAATACCATTCGTGCAGGGGTCTTCAAAAAACTCAATTGTTACGATTTTTTAAACCTCTTATAAAGAGTTGGTGCAAGTGAAATTACTATCAATAATGAACTGGCTATTATTAAATTAATCCAGGCCTTTTTCCTGGCCCCTGTGGCTCCTTTCAGGAGTGCATCTGCAAAATAGGTGTAAATAAACGTACCTGGCAGCATACCTAAAACAGAACCCAATACATAATCACGATATTTAATCCTGGAAAGACCTGCTCCAAAGTTAAGTGCATTAAAGGGGATAAGAGGGATGAGCCTGAGGGTGAAAATAAACCGGAAACCATGACTGGCGACCTTTTCGTCAAATGATTCTATTCTTCCTTTCATAAGACCGGCAACAAAATCACGACCAAAGTATCTTGCCATTAAGAACGCGAGGGTGGCACCTAAATTAGAGGCGAGTATATTGTAGACAGTACCCCATATCACGCCAAATATTGCACCACCAATTAATGTCAAAAGTGAACCGGGAATTGCAAAGACACATCCAATGCCATAAATAAGAATAAAAGCCACCGGTCCCCACCAGTGTTCTCTCAACTGTTCAAGAAGACCTAAAAGCTTGTCTTTTTGGATATATTGTGATAAGAAGGTATACCTGAGGGCAAAGAAAGCGCCCCCAATGGTACCAATGAAAATGCTGAATTTTATTATTGATTTCTTATTCATCGGAAATAATATTATTCCTTCACCTACTCAAGACAAACAATAAATGGAAATATATTCCCACAAAAATGAGAATATCTATGATTTTTGCTCATTCAAGCCCCAATCATAATCAAGGTATTTTACGATAACTTTATTATTCCTTATGAACTCTGCGTCATCCTGGTTTAGATATTTTGCAGCATACTCCTCAATCTTTTCGCCTTTCTTTACAAAATCTTCCTCATACCATGTAAAAATCGATGAGAGATACAGAATCTTTTTTTCTTTATCTAAATAATTCTTTTTCCTGTTATTGAGAAAAGACCTTGCTTGATCATCTAATTGATGTTCCAATTTCTCAGTCCTGTATGCCTCTGTTCGTAACTTTGGACAACTCATTGAGGCACAACTAATGGCAAAATGTATTCTCGGTTCATGGAATGCCTCTCTTAGCATTTCATTCTCGATCTCTCGCAGTGTTATCTTCCCTTGTTTCGTCTTAAATTTCTTTCGGATGAAAAAACCGTGAGGAATCCAACCTACATCAAGGACACTTTTTATCGGATATTCTTCTAATACCCCTTTTAGAACAAACGCATTATAAGCATTTATCCAGAAAACCAACCGGTGTTTATCGGACGGCAGTGTATCAGGGTCTATCGTGGAAAGATATTCTCTATATTTTTCAAATTCCTTATCCCCTTTCAGTGACTTGTAATCAACCATTCCGTCTTCCGTAACATATTGCTTTAGAATACGATCATAGAGAGTGTTTGGATCATTTTCTTCAGCCGCATAAACGGTAATTACCATACCCAAAATCAGTATAGGAACCAGAAGTATAATCATTCTCATTTCAACCTCCTTCTGCAATGATTATCTGCAATGATTAATAGCTACGACTACGATAAACAACTATGAGGAATAATATCTTGAAATGAGATGCATTATCCAAACCATCGTATCAGCTTCTTGGTAAATTTCGGAACCCATCCAGAAAATATCTTTTCAGCATAGTATTTATCCGTTGTCCTTTTTACTATTTGAGCTAATGTCGGATAGACATGGATCGTTTCTGAAATATTTCTCACTCCAAGATTACTCTTCATTGCCAGGATAAACTCGTGCACTATTTCTCCGCCCTGTGGTGCAAGGACATGAGCACCTAATATCATGCCTCTCGTTGTACAAACAATCTTAATAATTCCTTTTGCTGCACCTTCTATGATAGCCCTATCCAAATCTTTTACATCATATTTATATACCTTTATCTGCTTGTATCTTTTTCGTGCCTCATCTTCCGTTAATCCAACACGACCCAGTTCTGGGTCGGTAAAGGTAACCCATGGAACGACACGGTAATCTGCCTTTCGCTTCACAAAAGGAATCAAGGCATTTGGTATTACAAGGCCCGCCTGATATTCGGCTACATGGGTAAATAAATATTGCCCTGTAACATCTCCGCATGCCCATATATTCTTAGCAGTAGTACGCATATACTTATTTACCAGAATCCCTTTCTTTTCTGCCTTAATTCCAGCAGCTTCAAGATTTAGTCCCTCTAAATTAGGCGCTCGTCCAATGGCAATCATAAACTCATCGGCTTGAAAGGTCCTTGGCTGTCCGCTGCATTCTGCTACTACGACCTTTAGATTTCCTTCTTGCTTAACACGATCTACATTAATACAGGTGTATATCTCAATTCCCTCTTCCTTAAGGATTGATTCAAGGGTATCAGCAAGCTCTTTATCCTCGCGCGGCAGAACTTGCCCCATCTTTTCTAAAATAATGACCTTCGATCCAAATCTTGCAAACATTTGTGCAAATTCAAGTCCTATTGGCCCGGCTCCTAATATAATTATTGATTTCGGTAAATAATCCAACCCAAGGGCATTCTCATTGGTTAAATATTTGATATTTTCAAGTCCTTTGATCGGAATTGCAACTGCCCTTGACCCTGTAGCGATAACAAATTTTCTACTGGTAATCCTGTGGCCATCGAATTCGAAAGTATGAGGGTCGATAAACCTTCCATTGGCAAAAATGACTTTTACCCCCATATTCTCAAATCTTTTTGGATCATCGCGTTCGCCGACCTTTGTTATTACGTCTCTCATATGATTCACAACGTTTTTGAAATCGAATGAGACAGTGGTTTCATTCAATCCATATGCTTTTGACCTTTTTATGTTAGATACTATTTTGGCAGAATGAATTAAAGTCTTCGTTGGAACGCATCCAGTATAAAGACAATCTCCGCCCAGTTTATTTTTCTCAATAAGGGCAACCCTGGCACCCAGTTGGGCAGCGCCACTTGCAACATTTAATCCACCAACCCCGCCTCCAATTACCGTAAGATCATAATCGGCCATAATCGGTCTCCTTTACTCCAAAGATTTATTCAAATTCCAGTTGTATGGTAAATACCGTATCCTTAAATTATTGATATTTTCTAAGGTATAATCTTTCACATCCTCATCAGCAAAGTTGAGTACATAACGTATTACCTGCTGTTGTGTTTTACCAAAATCAGAGGCATACCATTTGAATATCTGGGAAAGGTAGAGTATGTTACTGTTCTTATCAAGCACAATGCCCCTACGATTACCAAAACTCCTCCCTGCAATATCAAGCTGCTCATGAATACGAGCAGGGTCATAAAATTCTATGGGAGGGCAGGAGCTTGCCGCACAAACGAGGTCAAAGTGAATACGGGGATCCAGTTTTGTTACACACAACGCCTTTCTCTTATCAAACCATGAGAATTGTTTTAGTTTAGAGCCAGGATGAGGACTATTGGCGCGTAGTATCCCATGCTCTATATCATCAGGAGTGAAGAAAAATCCGCCGATAACATATCCAATGCGTCCAAAGAAATTAAAAACCTCTTTAACCGAACTTTCTATATCCAGTTCTATAACACCGTGGATAATAAGGATATTATACATGTTAATGGCTTTGTTGCACAAATCTGATAAAAAAATAGTTTTTTTCCTGCATCGTGTAATTTATGCGATAGCATAACTTTCAGGCATTCCCAGTTCTATAATACGGTTTAGAAAAGCTGCCTTGATACCGGCTTCTGTCCTTTGCCAAGCAAGATCCTGGCATGAAACTTATCGCCAAAGACCGTTTCGGAAAAGATAAAGACAGATAAAAATTAAATTCCCTTGAAAGCCTTTAGATTACTGATAAAATCAAAGGGAACAGAAAAATAAAAATGTATAAAAAGCTTAAAATTAACGGGAATAGTATACGGGTTAGTCTATGTCTATTTTTAAATTAGTTTCGTCATTTACTCCGCAAGGTGATCAGCCTCGTGCGATACAACAATTGGTTGAAAGTTACAAAAACAGTGTGGGTTCCCAAACCTTATTGGGTGTAACAGGTTCAGGGAAGACCTTTACTATGGCAAATGTTATTGCAGCTTTGGGAAAGCCTACTCTGGTCATGACTCACAATAAGACTCTGGCAGCTCAGCTTTACAGTGAGTTCAAAAGTTTTTTTCCGGAAAATGCCGTTGGATATTTTGTCAGCTATTATGATTATTATCAACCAGAAGCGTATATTCCACAGCGCGATATCTACATTGAGAAAGAATCGACCATTAATCAGGAGATCGACCGGTTACGGCTCCTGGCTACGAGCGCTCTTATGTCACGAAGGGATGTTATTATTATTGCCAGTGTCTCCTGTATCTACGGCTTAGGCTCTCCTGAAGAGTATCAGGAGATGTATGTACATCTTTGCAAGGGTGACTCGATAGAACGAAATAAACTTTTAAGGAAGCTTGTCAGTATCCAATATGAGCGGAATGATATCCAGTTTATTCGCGGCTCATTGCGGGTACGCGGAGATGTGGTAGAGGTATTTCCTGCCTACGAGGAGATTGCCTATCGTATAGAACTATTTGGTAATGAGGTTGATAAAATTTCTAAAATTAATCCCATGACAGGAAATTTCTTACAGGAAGTACAAGATATATCGATCTATCCTGCCAAGCACTTTGTTATGCCGGAAGGAAAGATTGAAGGGGTGGTCAGATCAATCGAATATGAACTCAATGATAGACTTAAGGATCTTCGTTCAAAAGAAAAGTTTTTAGAGGCACAGCGTCTGGAGGCGCGTACCCGCTATGATATGGAAATGCTTCTGGAGGTAGGTTACTGTCATGGTATCGAAAACTATTCACGGCATCTGAGCGGCCGTGCACCTGGAGAAACACCGTATACTCTTTTCGACTATTTTCCGAAAGACTTTTTCCTTATTATAGATGAATCTCATGTTTCTATTCCACAAATCGGAGGTATGTACCATGGAGATCGGGCGCGCAAAGAGGTTTTAGTCGAATATGGCTTCCGTTTACCCTCTGCATTAGATAATCGGCCTTTAAGATTTGACGAATGGGAATCGAAGATACATCAGATCTTATTTGTCTCAGCAACGCCAGGTTCCTATGAGTTAAAAAAATGTCATGGTACCATAGTTGAACAAATTATTCGTCCCACAGGGCTTGTTGATCCAATAATCTCTGTGAAACCTGCAAAGACGCAGATAGAGGACTTGTTGAAGCAAATCAGGAGCAGGGCGCAGAAAAAGGAACGGGTACTGGTAACCACATTAACGAAGCGGCTTGCAGAGGATCTTAGTGAATATATTAAGGAAGAGGGACTGAAGGGTATGTATCTTCATTCCGAGCTAAATGCTATAGAAAGGGTAACGATTTTAAGGGATTTAAGGTTAGGGAAATTTGATGTATTGGTGGGTGTTAATCTACTCAGAGAAGGTTTAGACTTACCGGAAGTTTCTTTCGTAGCAATTTTGGATGCAGATAAGGAGGGCTTTCTCCGTTCAGAGACCTCGCTCATACAGACTATTGGCAGAACTGCAAGAAATGTAAATGCCGAGGTGATATTGTATGCAGATGAGATAACAAATTCGATGAAACGAGCAATGGACGAAACCAACCGCCGCCGTACCCTGCAAATTGCATATAATAAAAAGCATAATATCACGCCAGCTACCATACAAAAAGAGATCAAGAAGGGCATTGAAGATGAGGTTGCATCTCATAAGATCGTTTATGAGACCGTTGCTGAAAGTGAAGAAGAATACATTACCCAGGAGTTTGTGAATGAATTGGAAGAAGAGATGCTTAAGGCCGCAGAGGCATTGCAATTCGAGCGGGCAGCTGAGCTAAGGGATAAAATACAACAGATACGATAAAAGTGCAGCATGGGCAGTTTATCATCAAAACCGAAACAGACCGCCAGGAAAGTCGCATCGGAAAGGTAAAAAGAAGGGAATCTAAGGAATAAAAGAATTCAAATTTTACAGGTGAATCAATTTGCTAAAATACTTTCCAGATAAATATAATAATCATAGCCAGTCCAATTATTATTTTTACTATTGACCCTCCCAGAAAACCTGCAAAATTACCCAAGCCAGACTTCAATGCCCCCTTGTAACTCTTTCCGCCAATAACCTCAAAGACAACAGTGCCTGCAACAGGTCCTAATATCAATCCTATAGGGCCGCCCATATAAAACCCAACTCCGGTGCCTATTATTGAGCCTATTATTCCCCATTTTGTGGCGCCAAACCTCTTTGCTCCATATACATTCCCAAGATTTTCAAGTACAATAGAAAAAATGGTAAGGAGCGCAAATATCAGTAATATCATCCACGTAATTTTTTCAAAATGTGTGAAGAGAGCATAGAGAAATGCCCCAATCCAAATAAGGGGGATACTCGGTATTATGGGCACTATAATTCCAGCCATACCGACCACCATTATTATGAGCGAAATTACAAATAAGATAATTTCCCAAATTCCCATATTTTGCCCATCCATGATACATACCCGATACAAGAAATTATTTTTGAAAAAAAGTAATAATACGATAATATACCATTGTAGCTTATGTCCAACAAAATCGCCTGGATAAAGTTAAATATTTGTAAGGTGGAATACTTATGATATGGTTTTTAATAGGAGTAATTGCTGCAATCTGCTCGTCAATAGGATTTATACCACAAATCATTCAGGGTATAAAAACTAAATCATTGTCTGATGTTTCGCCAGCCATGATGACCATTGTAGTAGTAGCAAGCAGTTTGTGGTTAGCTTATGGAATCCACATAAAAAATTCTACCATTATATTTTCAAATGTATCCACACTCTCATTTGCTATAATAACTCTTTTATTGCGTTTTTTATTTAAACCTGAGTTTGTTCAATTAAAGAGAAAATTACTATCGATTCCAATTAAAAACCGGCTTATTCTTTTGCTCATCACCTTTACGTTGTTGCCGTTCGTTTTACTGAGGATTTTAGCGTATCCAAGAATACAGGCTGATGTTCAGGAAGTGTTGATACGGAATCTCGAGGGTATTGTCCATAAACAGGCTGAATTGGTAACTAACTGGATATATGAGAGGGTAAAGAATGCGCGTGTAATTGCAAACAATCCCCTCATAGCAAAAGGTACGGAGATTACTAAAGAGGATAAGGATTATCCCGAAATTGTTCAATATCTTGAAGAAATTAAGAATGAATATGGATATAAAGGGATAATGATGAGTAATAATAAGGGATTAGTAACCGTTACTACCTCAGGAGAGAGTATCGGAAGGGATATCCTGCAAACTGATTATTTTCATGGAGCAATGCAAGGAGATTCATTTGTATCAAGTATTGTTCCATCTGAGATTCCCCTTATCAATGAATACGCAGAAGAAGAACTGGGTATTCCTACGATGTTTGTTTCAACACCATTGAAAGATAAAGGGGGGAATATCACGGGCGTTGTTGCATTGAGGATCGATGTATCCAGGCTGAACGATGTAATGTTAAGCCTTAATCTGGGGAAGACAGGGAAAACGTATCTTGTCAACAAAGATGGATACATGATTACTGAATCACGGTTTGCAGGATATCTCAGAGATATGGGGCTAATAAAAAAGAGATGTGCGTTAGAGTTGAGGGTGATTGATCGGGAAACGGGTAAAGTAACTCAAGGTGTTCAACAGTGCATTTCAGGTAATAACGGCTTTGATGCACAGGGCTATAAGGATTATAGCGATGTAACCGTGTTAAGTGCATGGCGCTGGTTGCCTAAGTTTCATTGGGGTGTTATAGCAGAAATCGACAAAGATGAAGGATATGGAGTCGCTTATAACCTGAATTATATTGTATGGGGTGTGCTCTTAATTCTTGCATTTCCCTTTGTTATGGTAGCATACCTTGTGGGGAAAAAACTTTCAGTGCCGATTCTTAAGTTAACAGAAGTGACCAAGAAGATGGCATCAGGAGATTTAGCACAACGGGTAGACATCCAGAGAGAAGATGAGCTGGGTGAATTGGCAAGCTCATTTAATGTTATG
>NZ_SZPP01000066.1:0-15123 GCF_030263775.1 Candidatus Jettenia sp. AMX1 | reverse complement strand
AAGAAAAAGAAACAGCCTGTCCTGGTTCGATGCACGTATTGTTCTTATGAGTTCCATCTCTTACCACGAGAGGTACGTCTACTGGAGACTAAAAATGCCCGTGATCCTCTTTGCCCTATCAAAGAAGAGTGTGATATCTGCCATACTGGCTTTATGATTCCAGTACATTACACAAATAAACAGGGAAAGGTTTATCTTTTCCATGAACTAAAACCCAAAATCAAAAACCTTGACCCCAATACCGCTCTAAACCGTATGTTTAAAAACCATTTTCATTAACATTGAAATTCCTAAACATTTTTAAATTAGGCCTTCGGCTACTTTTGCCTTTTATGAAACTGTGGGGCAAGGCTTTAGCCTTGCTTCCCTGCATGAACGTGCATACGGGAGAGAGCAACCCTAAAGGGCTGCCCTACGTAACTTTTATAACAGTAGTGGTAAGGCGCACTTTGCCACTCCATAGTTTGTTTGAAGTTCCTCTACGTTTCTACGTTCAGGCAGAAAGAAGTCTCTTCAATAAAAATGAAGACCTATTATTTCTAAAATGAGAGGATAAGACTTGAATATATAGGGTTTTATGGTAAACTTTTATGTTTGAATAATATAACTGGTTGGAATTACATCTTAACAATACTGCACATGAGGAAAAATAATGAAAAGGCATACATCTTTTATTGTTATAGTTGCAAGTATCTTTTGTACCTTGTTATTTTATGGATGCTCGAAACAGCCTGCTTTGTCTGAAAAAGGCGGTATTTGGGCTGTGTATGAGAGAGAATGCCAGAAATGCCATAGAGCAGATGGAAAAGGAGGTCTTATTGGCCGATTCATTTTTAAAATACCAAATTTTACAAATACCAAATGGCAGGATAACGCTTCCGACTCAAGATTGATTATTTCGATAGCCAATGGGAAGAGAAAAATGCCCGGTTATAAAGGAAAGTTAAAGGATGAGGAGATTGTTGACCTTGTCAAAACATGTGTGAGAAGCTTTTATCCGCCGCCAGAGCAATAAGTAAGAGAATCCTATTGATTTTACAGCGCTTTAAGATAAAATTTGATCTTATATTTTAATTATTTTGCTTGCTTAACGGTTAAGCTATTGGAGAAACCATGCTACGGGAGATGTGCAAATCCAAAATTCACGCCGCAACAGTAACGGAAACGAATCTCAATTACAATGGCAGCATTACCATTGATAAAGCCCTTCTTGAGGCAGTAGATATCCTGCACTACGAACGTGTTCAGGTCCTCAATGTTAATAATGGAACACGGGTAGAGACCTATGTCATTGAAGGAGAGCATAGTTCTGGCGTCATTTGCTTAAATGGAGCTGCAGCGCGATGGGCGCAGCCAGGCGACCGGGTCATTATCATTTCTTATTGTCTCATGGAAGATAAAGAAGCGCGGAACTGGAAACCAAAAATTATTCTCGTAGATGGGAATAACAAGCTCACAAAAATGCTCTAATCATGAGAAAAACCTTATTCGAAATTCCCATACCTTTTCTTCAGAAAAGTATACCTATTTATTCCTATGGCTTTATGCTGATGATTGCTTTTCTCGTAGCCATTTTCATTGCACGCCAGAGGGCAAAAAAGGAGAATATAGATCCCAACAAGATTTCGGACCTTGGAATATATATAGTCTGTGCAGGGATCTTCGGTGCAAGGCTTTTTTTTGTTATCCAATTTTTTGATAATTATAAAAACGATCTCTTCGGTATTTTTAAAATATATGAAGGTGGTTTGGTTTACTACGGAGGACTATTTGCTGGCATTATCGCAGCATGCATCTTCATCAAGAAGTATCAATTACCCTTCCTTAAGATCCTGGATATTATTGCGCCTTCTGTCGCATTAGGATTAGGCATTGGTCGGATTGGATGTTTCCTGAATGGATGCTGCTTTGGGAAACTTGCATCACATATACCCTGGGCAATTGCATTCCCAAAAACACTAGACAAAGCGGGCATGGTTGATGGCAGCCCTGCCTTTCTTCATCAATACGAGCTTGGATTGATCCATCTCTCCGATACGCATGCTCTTCCTATACACCCAACACAACTCTATTCATTTCTTTCAGATGTCGTACTCTTCTTTATTCTCAGCACATTCTTCAAATACCGGAGAAGAAACGGAGAAGTGGTTCTGCTCTTCGGAGTTCTATACCCTGTTATAAGATTCTCTATGGAGTTACTACGGGGAGATAATCCGCTGCTCTTCGATAGTTTTACCATAGCTCAAATTATCAGTATTTCCCTGTTCCTTGTTTCATTACCACTTTTTATCGTTCTTCGTCTTAAAACATCCGGAATTCGCAATGCGGTATAGCCAAAAAGACCGTTAGCAACAGAGAATTTAGATGTCCGTGTCTGCTCCATCTGACAAAGACGTTCCCTGTATCTGAATATCGCTATCCATCATACGCAATTTATGAATAAGCCTATTTTCTACAAGGAGTTTAAACGTAACACCTTGTTCATGAAACTGACTGTTTATGATATGGGCATGCTCGTGAAGATACGCAATCAACTTTCCATTACCTGGACTGCATGAGAGTTCTATCTCCACGAAATTTTGCTCCAATTCCCCTTCTATTCTCCGTTTTAGATCTTCTATTCCCCGTTGTGTTTTTGCAGAAATCATAACACAATCTCCGTAGCGATTCCGAAGCAGAGGCACAATCGATTCATTTGTTATGGTGTCTACTTTATTAAACACCATGATCACAGGTTTATTATCACATCCTAGCTCTTTCAATACGGCATTCACGGCGTCGATTTGTTCCTGGACTACCGGTGAACTAATATCCACGACGTGAAGCAGTAAATCAGCATGCCGGGCTTCTTCGAGTGTGGCTTTAAATGATGAAATCAGATGATGTGGTAGTTTCTGTATAAAACCGACGGTATCACTAATTAAGATTTTTTTCCCATTTTCCAGCCTACACATACCCGTTTTTGTATCGAGCGTTGCAAAAAGCTTATCCTCTACAAGCGTATCAACATCTGTTAATGCATTCATTAATGTAGACTTTCCGGCATTGGTATATCCTACGATAGATATTGTGAAAAATTCCTTTCGTGAAGAGACAAGTCGTTCCTGTCTTTTTTCCACTTCGTATAATTTCTTTTTGAGATATTGGATCTTTCTGGATATGATTCGCTTATCCACCTCTAATTGCTTTTCACCAGGCCCTCTCGTTCCAATACCGCCTTCGATTCTGGAGAGATGTGTCCACATCCGCTTTAATCTGGGTTTTGTATACTCTAACTGGGCCAATTCTACCTGGAGTTTGGCCTGAAATGTCTTTGCGCGAGTAGCGAATATGTCCAGGATTAACTCGCTTCTGTCTATTACTTTTTTACCGATTACCTTTTCCAGGTTTCTAACTTGAGCCGGAGTAAGATCATCATCACAAATAAGCACATCAGCATCTAATTCCTTTGCAGCATCTGCCAATTCCAGTGCCTTTCCTTTTCCAAGGTAATACACCGGATCGATACTTATTCTGTTTTGAATTGCCGTGTAGACAACGCGTGCGCCTGCAGTTTCTGCCAACCGTTGAAGCTCTTCCAGCGGCGCTTCACCTCTATTACGATTTAACATAGCCCGAAACAAAATAGCACGTTCAGCCCTCACGGTAAATGCGGTCTCTTTTAATTTCACCTAAATATAATCTCCATGTATAAGAAATCTTTCATACATATAAATAATAAATAAGGGACTTATTTGCATATGGTATATTACTCACTATAAACCTGATCTAAAACGATCCTTGCATCTACTGTTTTTATACCTTTCTGGTAAACAAGAACAGGATTTAGATCTATTTCCCTTACCTCTTCCAGAGATGTCATAATCCTCGATATCTGTAAAATCGTTTGAGTTAATGCGAGAATATCCAGAGGTTCTGTGCCTCTGAATCCCCTTAATACCCTGGCTCCTTTTACATCATAGATCATATCTAAAGCCTCTCGCTCTTCTACCGGGGCAATGCGAAAAGACACATCTTTAAAAATTTCCACAAAAATACCACCCAGTCCAAACATAACAACCGGGCCAAATTGGAAATCTCTCAACCCGCCAATAATAACTTCTGCAGAAGGCACAGCCATCTCCTCAATGAGAATTCCGTAGATCCTTGCATTTGGTTGTTTTTTCTTTACATTTCTCATGATCTCTTCATATGAGGCTCTTATACCTTCTTCATTTCTTATAGCAATTTTTACACCACCCACATCTGTCTTATGGCTAATATCAGGTGAGACAATCTTTAAGACAACAGGATATCCGAAAAATGTTGCGGCCTGTACAGCATCCGCTACAGAGGATACAACCCTATACCTCGTACTTGTTATCCCAAAAGCATTGATGAATTCCTTAGCCTCAGGCTCGATCATCGGCCGTTTTTGTTGCTGTGTTTTTTGAATGATACCTTGTGCTGTTTTTATATCGTTCGTTAAAACCATGTTCATAAAATTTCTATAAACTTCAAAGGAGCATGGGTTTTGCCGTAAATTTCTATTCTTTTATACTATGTATTATAACGTTACATCCTAAAATCTTCAAATGATATATCATGCACAATAGGGCTTTCAAATCAGCCAGGGATAAAAGCTAATCGCAGTATAGCGCCAGAAAGTGGTTGAAAAAACGACCATTTCTATAGATAATGATAAACGTAGATATTTTTCTCTTTAACTGTTAAATTCAGTCAATGGCTATATTATGCTAGATAAGTTACTATGGGTATGGTGGGGTAGTTTCTCAATAAAGTGTTGTTCAGGTTCAATAATCAGAGTTTATGAAACACTTCCTTTGGTCTTCGTAGAGTAAAACATGCGATACTATGCTCTTGCTTGTGATTATGATGAGACGCTGGCCTCGAAAGGCCAAGTTGATGAAAAGACTTTAGCAGCACTTGAGCGTTTGAAAAATTCTGGCAGAAAACTAGTGCTGATCACAGGCCGTATATTAGAAGAACTTATTCACATCTTTCCCCAGATCAGTATGTTTGATAGAGTTGTAGCCGAGAATGGGGCGTTACTCTATAGACCGACTACCAGAGAGGAGAGGCTTTTAGGAGAAACACCACCAGAAGAATTTATTCAGGAGCTTCGTAAAAGAGGTGTAGATCCGCTTTTTATAGGCCAATCAATCGTTTCTACTTTACGACCACATGAGACCACGGTGCTTGAAGTAATCCGCGATCTTGGACTTGAAATTCAACTCATTTTTAACAGAGACGCGGTAATGATGCTTCCCTCGGGCATTAATAAAGCCACAGGGCTAAGCGTAGCATTATATGAACTTGGCTTATCTTCCCATAACGTTGTTGGTATAGGCGATGCCGAGAATGATCACTCTTTTCTTAATGTATGCGAGTTTTCAGTAGCAGTTGCTAATGCCCTTCCCAAGTTGAAAGAGCATGTCGATTTTGTTACTTATTCAGACCATGGTGAAGGTGTTACTGAACTGGTTAACAAACTTATTATCAACGATCTTGATGAGTTTGAACCGCAGTTGGACCGACACGTAATTTTACTTGGTAAGCGTAAGGATGGGCAAGAGGTACGAATTAAACCTTATGGTTTGAGTATTTTACTCTCCGGAACGTCTGGAAGTGGAAAATCGACCTTTGCAACAGGTTTTCTAGAACGCGTAGCTGAGCATGGATACCAATTTTGTATTATCGACCCTGAGGGAGATTATCTGACATATGATAACGCCGTCGTAATGGGGAATAGCAAGCAAGCGCCGAGTGTAGATGAGGTAATAAAACTCCTCGATAAACCTGAGCAAAATTGTGTAGTAAATATGCTTGGAATTACCCTTGCGGATAGGCCAGCATTTTTTGAGGTTCTTTTATCCGCTCTTTTAGAGCTGAGATCGAGGACGGGGAGACCTCACTGGATAATAATAGATGAGACACACCATATGTTACCATCATCCTTAACCCCTCCCGAATCACTTATAATTCCTAAGGACTTGAGCGGAATGTTATTCATTACTGTTCATCCTGATCACCTTGCCCGTGTCATATTATCAGAAATCAGTATAATAATAGTTATAGGAGAATTTCCAGGACAGGCCATTCGCGCCTTTAGTGAAATTCTCGGCCAAACTCCGCCTTCTGTCCCGGTAAGCAGACTTAAGCCGGGAGAAGCCATAGCCTGGTGGAGAAAACCGGAAGCCAGCCCATTTTGGTTCCGCAGTATTCCCCCACGGTCTGAACGCAGACGCCATCTTCTTAAATATGCTGAAGGCAAATTAGGCACAGACAAAAGTTTTTACTTCCGGGGCCCGGAAAAGAAGCTTAACCTACGTGCTCATAATCTTATATTGTTTATGCACTTAGCTGATGGTATTGATGATGACACCTGGATGTTTCATCTCCAAAGAGGAGATTATTCCCGATGGCTTCATGAAGCTATAAAAGACGATGATCTCGCATACGAAGTAAGATGTATTGAGCAAATAAAGGACATCTCACCTGATAAGAGCCGCTCCTTGATAAGGGAGAAGATTGAAAAGCGTTACACGGGTCCGGCGTAATTAAATACCCTTATCAAACTTCCGTACGTTTATAGAAACCATATCAATTTTGTGCTTCATAGCGAACAGGGAGTTAATTAAAATTAATGTTCATAGTCTGTAGATTATTCTACTCTTTTTGGGTATTAAGACTGAATTTACAAATAACAAATACTTTTCTATGAGATTATCTACATATTTTCTACAATGAACTACATTATATATCTTATTATATTATAATAATTTAATATTCGTTCTGCACTTTATAATCATTATATAATACTTTTACGATATTTTTGAAATATATAATTTATAAATATGGGCATCTGTTTATGAAGCTTGAGAGGATAATAGACAATCAAAAAACTTGTATTGCAGATAAAGAGACATTATAATCTTGAATCGGTTTACGAGAAGTAAGAAATCAGTAATCTTTTTGCACTTATAAACATAATACTGTCTGTTTAGTATAGTATCTTTATATTAACAATAGAATAAAATATGTATATATATGAGAAATACATTCTTTATTTCACGATCTGTTTATTTATAATTATCTGTATCTTTACAAAGTACATTTCTTTAGTATTTGCAGACGAACAAGATAAATTGTTTTGGGATAAAAGATACGGAACGGAGGCTTTTATTTACGGCAAAGAGCCTGTTGAATTTCTGAAAGAGCATATTGATATTCTGCCTAAGGGAAAGGTTTTGGATATCGCCATGGGTGAAGGGCGCAATGCTGTATTTCTTGCAAAGAACGGATTTGATGTGGATGGTTGTGATATATCAGAAGTGGCTATTAATAAGGCGCAAAAATTAGCAAAGGAAAATAACGTAAACATACGCGCATTTGTAGCTGATATGGAAATTTACAAATTGCCTAAGAACGCCTACGATGTAATAGCGTGCTTTTACTATTTACAAAGGGATCTTATGCCTCAAATTAAAGAAGCTCTTAAACCCGGTGGAATGATTATCTATGAAACCTATACGATGGAGAATAAGGAATGTGGTTTTGAAGGGCCTAAAAATAAAGACTATCTGTTAGAATCAAATGAACTTTTACATCTTTTCACAGATCTTAAAATTATTTACTATCGGGAACTCATTATAGATAATAAAAAAGCCATCGCAAGTTTGATTGCAAAAAAATAAAACCCATGCCCTTATTAAAAGATATTACTGAAAGTCAGCGTGAAGCTGTCACTCATATGGAAGGTCCACTTCTCGTTATAGCAGGGGCCGGTAGCGGCAAAACCCGTATAATTACACGTCGCATTGGTTACCTGATATCACAAGGTATAAATCCATATAATATATTAGCCATCACTTTCACAAATAAAGCAGCCGATGAAATGTGTGAACGCATAAAACAATTTCTATCACAAAAAGGACTGTGGATATCCACGTTTCATAAAATGTGTTCACGGATACTTAGAAATAATATCGAAAGACTGGGATACTCAAAGGACTTTAGTATTTACGATACCACTGATCAACTGAACCAAATTAAATCCATCATGGCAGAACTCCAGTTTGACACTGCTCAATGGAAACCCCGTACGATAGCAAGCACTATCAGTCATGCTAAAAATAAACTCATAAATCCCGAAACCTTTACGTCCACCGCATCAGGATATTATAATCGTATTGTCGCTCAAGTTTATGCAAAATACCATACAATTCTTAAGACTAACAACGCCCTTGATTTTGATGATCTACTCATCAAAACTATAGAGCTATTTAAGACACACACCGATATTCTAGAAATGTACCAAGAAAAATTTAAGTTCGTTCTCGTAGACGAATATCAAGATACTAATTACACCCAGTATACCATCACACGAATGCTCGCCAGTAAATACAGAAACATCTGCGTAACAGGCGACCCCGATCAATCCATTTATGGATGGCGTGGAGCGGACATTAGAAATATTATGGATTTTGAGAAAGATTATCCGGACGCTAAAGTTGTGCTGCTAGAGAAAAACTATCGTTCTACAAAGCGTATTCTCCATGCAGCCTCCAGCGTAATCCAGCAAAACAGATACAGAAAACAAAAGAGACTTTGGACAGAAAATGTAGAAGGTGAGAAAATCAAGGTAATCCATTGCGAGGATGAACACGGGGAGGCGGAAGAAATTGCAAAATCAATTAGGATGCTTAGCACAAAAGGAGTAAAATACTCAAATATTGCATTATTCTATCGCACCAACGCTCAATCCCGCGTTCTTGAGATCTCTTTAAAAAATCACGGGATCCCGTATAGGATCATTGGCGGCGTAGAATTTTACCAAAGAAAAGAGATTAAAGATATATTGTCCTATCTCAGGCTCTGTATTAACCCTCAGGACAGAGTAGCGCTGGAACGAACGATTAATACACCCACACGAGGCATAGGAAACACTACCATAAAAAAACTTGAAGACTGGGCGGCAGCACAAAACACCAGTCTTTTCTATGCCTTACAGCAAGTCAATGCAATACCAGAGATTAAGGGGCAAGGCACTTTATCCATAAAAAAATTCACTGAACTTATTTTACATTTACAACAACTACCAAAGTCGCCTGTAGAAAATATCATCAAACAGGTCATTCAAGAGACAAGGTATATAGAGTTCCTGAGAGAATCTGGAGGAAAAGAATCAAAAGACCGTATTGCGAACGTTGAAGAACTTGTTAATGCTGCTCACGAATATGACATGAACTATTCTGAAGGTACCTTACAGGGATTTTTAGAAGAAGTAGCCCTGGTTTCTGATGTTGATGAACTACAAGAAGATACCCGGGCGGTGACCCTCATGACATTCCATACCGCTAAAGGATTGGAATTTCCCGTTGTTTTTATTACCGGTATGGAAGAAAAGTTATTGCCACATGCGGAATCTACGGATTCAGATGATAAGATTGAAGAAGAGCGAAGGCTCTGTTACGTAGGAATTACCCGGGCAATGAGTGAACTCTTCCTTACCCATACCAAGAGGCGGATGCGATATGGACAAATGAATTTTTGTATCCCGTCAAGATTTTTGGATGAGATTCCAAAAGAAATTGTAATTCATATTGATAAAACAAATTATAATTACGCTGATGATATTTACAATAAAAGCAATTCGTCGTATGATACAGCGTTTCATATAGACGATATAACTGTCCCTGATGATTCATTAAAAGAAAATTTGGCACCCCTTTCAGGCGGAGAAATTGTTAGACACCCTGTTTTTGGCATTGGAAGGGTACTTGAGGTTTCCGGTAGTAAAGATAAGATATGTGCCAAGATCAATTTTAATGTTGGTGGAATAAAGAATCTTATGTTAGCATATGCAAAGTTAGAAAAGATACGGTAAAAGATATTTATAAGGAATATTTTCCATGGGAAAAATATATATGGATAATGCCTCGGGTACACCGATGCATTCCAAAGTAATTGAAACTATTACCCAATTCTTACACAAGGGATTTGGGAACCCCTCCAATTTACATCAATTCGGAAGGGTTACCAATGAGGCTCTACAGGAGGCAAGAGGGCAAGTAGCAAATCTTATCAATGCAAAACCCAACGAGATTATATTTACCTCCAGCGGTACTGAGGCCAATAACTTTGCTTTAAAAGGCCTACTGACTGCTCATAAAAAAAAGGGGAACCACGTTATTACATCACAAATTGAGCATTTTTCTGTGCTTAATCCCTTAAAATCTCTGGAAAAATCGGGATATATAGTTACTTACTTACCCGTTGATAAATATGGAATGGTAAATCCCGCTGATATCAAAAAAGCCATTACCCCTACAACAACATTGGTATCTATTATGTATGCAAATGGTGAGATTGGGACTATCGAGCCAGTTAAGGAGATTGGAGCTATAACAAAAGAGAACGGCGTTCTTTTTCATACAGATGCCGTTGCTGCAGTGGGAAATATACCCATTGATGTTAAGGATGCTCACATTGACGCCCTCAGTATGTCGGCAAATCAATTTAACGGTCCAACGGGAGTTGGGGCGCTTTACCTCAGGGAAGGAGTAAGGATACTTCCTCTCATAGAAGGTGGAGTACAGGAGGGAGGGCGCAGGTCAGGAACAGAAAATAGTATCGGTATTGTTGCTATGGGTAAAGCAGCCGAACTGGCAAAACAAGAAATGTCAGAAAGGGTAAATAAAGTTCAGAAGCTGAGGGATCTATTAAGAGAGGGTATTTTAAAAAATATTAGCCATGTTTACGTTAACGGTCATGCAACGAATCGTATGCCCGGAAACCTCAGTTTATGCATAGAGTATATTGAGGGTGAATCTATTTTATTATTTCTGGATATGCAGGGGATTGCCATCTCCAGTGGTTCTGCATGTACCTCACGGTCGCTTAAGGCGTCGCACGTTATCATGGCTACAGGTGTCGATGCTGCGCTTGCTCAGGGGACAGTGCTTTTTAGTTTGGGAATCAACAATACCGAGGACGATATTGCCTGTGTTTTGGAAAAACTACCATCTATTGTCGAGCGTTTAAGGCAAATGTCTCCTTTGTATAGTCAGAAACAGATGAAAAATTAGAATAATTAATAAGGAGTTTTGTATGCAATACAGTCCAAAGGTTATGGATCATTTTGCAAATCCCCGGAATGTGGGAGATTTCTCTGATGCCGATGGCGTGGGAGAGGTTGGAAATCCTGCTTGTGGCGATATTATGAAGATGTCTATCAAGGTTAAGGATAATGTAATTGTCGATGTAAAGTTCAAGACGTTCGGCTGTGGTGCAGCCATTGCTACCAGTAGCATTTCTACAGAAATGATTAAGGGAAAGACCTTAGATGAGGCCTTAAAACTTACCAACAAGGCAGTAGCAGAGGCGTTAGGAGGATTACCCCCGGCTAAAATGCATTGCTCTGTGCTTGCCGAAGAGGCCATCGAGGCAGCCATTGATGATTATCTCAAGAAGACTACGGGTAAAGGCCTTGAGAAGAAGAAGGAGCTTCCACACGATGAACACCACGAGCACGAGAAGGCTTGAAAAAGAAATAAATATCGATAACTCCTTTCCACTCCACGTGAATATAAACAAATGTAAATTATCTTATGAAAGCAGATGAAACATTAGATTGCTTTGGGCTTATGTGCCCTATGCCTATCTTTAAGACGGCAAATAAAATCAAAGATATTGAAATAGGTAAGGTGCTTGAGATTATTGCCACAGATGAAGGCATAAAGAAGGATATTGTTTCCTGGTGTAATACCACAGGGAATGAGCTATTGGGCATCGAAGAGGCGGAGGAAGAGATTCATGTTTTTATTAAAAGGCTAAGATAGATATCGCCAAAACCCTCATGTAAAAGAATTTTTATCATCATATCTTATTCCTTGAAAGCAGGAATCCATGCGGGTAATAACCTATGTGTGGATTCTTACTTTTGCAAAGTGCAAAAAGCCATTCAACGTGCCTTGCTGGTTCAATAGAAGACTCTTGAACTGGCGAAGCCGCTACTGAAGGCAGCTTAAACCTCTTGAAGAAAAAACATCAAATCAAATCACAGCATTGTTTGAAGCATATCGACAAGCTTCGTGAAGTATTGCAAGAACCCCGTTTATACGATTTCCTGGCTCACCGGTATTCTCACTACGAGATTCTTGAGCGTTGTGGAAAGATATATCCGGTTGCCATTCTCGATAAGACAATTCGCAGGATTACCTATCGCGATCCGATAGTTATGGCTCCAGAGAAATGGAGTCTGGAAACAGGAGGATTTATCATCAGAGATCCAGCGTACCGAATATTTCGCGAGTTCACGGGAGATTCGATTATACCAGATGAAACATACCGGATGGTTAATATTCGGCAAACAGAACATGGGGTAATAATCCGGTGTGATATAGGGCGGTATGACCTGATGCTGGATACGTGCGACTGTTTGGAGTGGGAGATCTTGAAGGTATTGTCTGAAACCTCTTATTGGCAAGCAATGTCGTTTGAGGCGCTCTTCAAAAGGCTCGAACTAAGGAAGTATTTGCATGCACATATTAAAGATCCTCTCATGAACGGGACAGGCAGAAGCGCTGCTATTGCAGTCTCTGTGCTAACATCTTTCTTTAATAAAGAGGATCAAGGCTTTCTCCTGGGTTACAAATCAACAAAAGGGCTTAATGCTGGACAGATGCACGCTATACCATCATTTATGTTTCAACCAGAACAGGGTTACAGGAATGAAGAGTTTTGTCTGCTCCATAATGTTAGACGGGAGTTCCTGGAAGAATTGTTTGGAATAAAAGCTCCGAAAGACGCCTCCTATCGCTGGTTCTTTCAGCACAAACCTGTTCAATATCTGGATAAGATGATAGAGGCCGGGGAAGCAGAGCTGTGGCTTACCGGTGTGGTCGTAAACCTTATGAATTTACGTCCGGAAATTTGTATGCTGCTTCGTATCAAAACCCCCCGGTGGTATGCAATCCACTCTTCAGCTCATGCGGGACAAGACGAGTATGTTCGGGTTAATGAAGAGTTTGCAACAATACATGAGTGCAAAGGAAGTAGTAAAGAATCCGTACCCGGGAAATTCGATAGCGATGCAGAATTATTTCATAGTGCGTCTCTAAACCCGGGAGATATTGTCCCCCCTGGCGCAGCGGCATTCTGGTTGGGTATTGATGCTCTGCGAAAATTACCTTAGGCCAAGCCAAGAATTTACAACGGATGTTTATCGAATCAGGAACAGGGAATTTATGCAGGGTTATGATTGAAGGTAAGTATAAAAAAGAAATTCAAAAAATGGCGAATGAAATTGCCCAAGGTATAAAAAGAGAGATCGGGGTTTAAATTATGATACAAGCCGTCATTTTAGCTGCAGGAATAATTGTCATATTGGACAGGCGGTTGAGATCAAAAACAGTATCATTATCGGAACAGCCTGTGTTTGCCGTTTTATACAGGCTATATAATCGTTGTTGGGCGCCGGAATAATAGGGAGAGATTTCTATGATTCCTGCATGGGACTACGAACAGGTATGCCGTGAACTTGATAACGCATTTCGGTATCGTTATCCTGAAGGGGCAATTGCAAATGTCCGGATGGTGGGCCTTCTTTTTGCTCCTGCCGAAGTTCACTTGGCGAGAGATGAAATCGTTCCAATTAGATCGAATGGTAAAAGATGGTGCAATTCGTAGTGTCCGTCGCTTCTTTGCAGATGCATTCCGTTTTGCTAGAGAGGTTGGGACACCAGACCCCACTTGGGGGTTTAGCGATGAAATGGCGAGCCGTGTAGCAGGGTCTGCTCTGAAACGGGTAATCCCTTCTTTGTTGCTCAAAAATTTGGGGGACGATTACAAGCTCGTTGAGCATTTTGCTGTTCGTGATGTTAATCCCAGAGCGTAACCATGCGAGATAGAGGTAATAAACAGTCCGGCCCATCATTCGAGAGGGGCAGCCCCTCAATATACCCCGAAAATGTATAAAGATTTTCACCGTGGATTAGTTTCAAGATTTCCCTATGTAATTTCCTGGCCTTTTTTAGGTGTTTTGGTGATTTCTTATGTATTCTTATTGCTTCTGCTTTGTCCAGCATTCTCAAGGCTTTTAAGGGAATTTAGTTCTTGTTTGTATTTATCATTTTTGATATGTTTTTATGATTAGGTACGACATAAGTACGACATAAATTTTTCCTCATGGGTAGGGGTCTGGGAGTCCCAAAGTTCAAACCAGACCCCCAGGGGATGGACAATTAAAAAGAAGACCGCCATACCCTACCCTAACTTTATCCCTTTGTGTCTTTAAATCGAACTGATTTTGGTTTTAAACTTAATCGAGTTGATAGTATAATTGCATAGAAACAATACTTCCCGCTCCCATATCAGGACGGTTAAGCATAGGCTTGGTATGTGTAGGTCTGGAAAGTGCGGAATCGCTACCAGATGCATCGGGAACACCTTCCCTTTATCCTGTTATAAACACATCTCCCGGCTGATTCTTGATAAATTTGTGAGGCTGTGGTATAGTTTTACCAAGTGGTTAATCTTATAAGGTAATCAAATTTGGTCTATTCAACTTAACAAAAAAGAGGCAGCTATGAGTATTGTTATAGAAGAAGCAAAATTAGAAGAAATAATAAGAAGGGTTGTTCGCGAGGAACTTTTAAACTTAACGATTAATCTTATCCTTTATGTCTCTGATGAAGAAATGAAGGAATTGGAAAACGTATTTTCGGAAGAAGATTTCAAAGATGGCGAAACCGTGGATGGTATGAAATGGCTTGGACAATAGCTTTTAAAAAAGATGTGTTCAAGTTTCTTGATAAACAAGATGCCAAAGTCCAGGAACGAATAAAAGAATCCTTAAGAACACTTTTAGCATGCCTTAATAAGGGTACAATGCCTCAAAGTGAAATCGATATAAAACGATTAAAGGGAAAAAGAAAAGGCTTTATGAGAATGAGAATTGGGAAAATACGTCTACTATTTAAAATAGAAACATCTCTGCAAAAAGTAACAATTTATGCAATCAACGGCTTTGTTGCACAAAGCCGGATAAATATCTGATATACTAAGAGAATAAGGGAAAGAGTACCATAAATTATTTTGTAGGATAAGTATATCAGTATG
>NZ_SZPP01000065.1:0-16054 GCF_030263775.1 Candidatus Jettenia sp. AMX1 | reverse complement strand
CACGGGTACTGACATATTCCATATGCATCATATATACCTTGATAAAAAGATAAATTCAAAGAAAAAGTCGTTGGGTTTTGTCTTTTAAAACCCAACCTATTTAAACAGAACTATGTAAGGATAGTTGATACTATTCATTATATCTAGCGTTTGTTGATATTATCAGGAACAACCTGAACCTGTGTGGAAAGTTTATAGGTATCGCCTGCCGGAGAAACAAACTCTGCTTCTGCAAAGAAGGCTTTGAAGCCTGTTCGGGGCGTTGCAATATCCATAGAGGCCTGACGATGGTTTTTTTCTGTCTCCAATTCACAGTTTGACCAAGTATCGTTGCGGAAATCACGGTCATCAGATAGAGCAGTCCATAACCGGAATTTTTTTACTGGCTGGTCTGCTCTCATAGTGATTCTGACCGGACCATCAGCGCCGTCTTTTATCTGCCACTCCACTTTCGGCAGTTTCTGACCATCAGCAATCATTTGAAACCATGCTGCTAATGTCCGTAATGCGTCTTTACCATCTCCGAGGTTATGACCAGCATTGGGAGTTTGATAAACCAATTTGGGTTCCGGCAAGTCATTCCAGTAGTGGCGGAGAGAATCAACAACCCAGTAGGGATCGTTTGTTCCAAGGAGAAGCAACTTCGGCATAGTATAGCGCTGCCGGTAGCTGTAAGGGTCTATCCATTCCCGCAATTTAACCATAAGAGGATTATCCATGCGCTCAACAAGATTGAGATTGGTATAGTCAGAAATTTGTTCGCTTTGTCTGCCATACATCTTTTTGGCCCACCCGGTCTGCGCTTTCATATTTAACATATCGATGACCATGGGAGCGATAGCTACAACCCGTGAGTCAACAGCGCCAGTAAGCCATGCAGTCCAGCCACGTTTAGAGGCGCCAGAGACTGCAAATATATCAACCTTTTGATGATATTCTTTCCGGATAAATGCTTGAATTGCATCCATTCCGTAAACAACACTTTTAACCATCGGGAACAGTAAGGGCCATGTTTCATCTTCTGTTTTTAAATATTGATCGAGGGTATAGGCAATTAACGCATCTTCTTTAAGATTATCGAAAAGTGGCTGGTTAGGAATTTTAGTAATAACTGCAGAAACGGCACCTGCCCTTTGAGCAATGAGATATAATAATTCGAGATCTCTGCTTCCATCGCCATCTCCCGTAACAAAGAGAAATACAATCTCAGGGTGACGCACAACATTAGGCCGAAGCACCTGTAAATGGTGGTTCCAGGACAGGCCTTGCCATGTTTGCGATATCATTTCTAAATGGCTGACCGTAGCATCACGCATTTTTTTCTGTTCGATACACTTCCACTGAAAACAGGTATCCTTCTGATGAATATATTTTTCCAGCGCCTGTGAATGTACAGGCGTAATAAAAAATATGGGGACAAATATCAGAATGAAAAAAGCGATGTTGCTTTTAACTAACCAGGAGTAGCGAATAATTATATTTTTAAACAGATACATACAAACTCCTTATAGTGCCTTTTTAAAAAGAGGGAAAAAAGCAAAAGTTTTTTTCAGGAAAGATAAACGTATCCAAACGGTAGAGTTATAATAATCCCGCCCGGTCTTTATCCGTCTTTTCAGAAGGCCAATAATAGGCATCCGGGGTATTTCTGGCGCCGAAGATGGCAGTGCCGATACGCACCATATTTGCGCCTTCCTCAATTGCTATCTGATAGTCACCTGACATACCCATAGAGAGATACTTCATTTGTACCCTGCCAATGCCCTCTTTGATAATAGCATCGTGTATCTCTTTCAGCACCTTAAAACAAGCGCGGATTTTTATTTCGTCCTTTGTGAACAGACCGATAGTCATGAGCCCATATATCTTTAACGTTTCGTATTTGGCAGTCTGTTTTACCAGAGAAATTGCTTCTTCTGGCGCTATGCCATATTTGCTTTCTTCATGAGAAGTATTAACCTGAATGAGAATATCCATAGAGCGACCCTCTTGCTGAAGCCGATGATCTAATTTCTCAACTAAAGGCAACCGGTCTACAGAATGGATCATATCTGCAAATTTCAGGACGTCCTTGATCTTGTTCGTTTGAAGATGGCCGATAAAATGCCATTCCGCATCCTCATTTTTTAGTGCCTCATATTTCTTCAGGGCCTCCTGGATCTTATTTTCTCCGATAATACGTCCGCCTTCCCGAATGGCCTCGCGTATCCGTTCAGAATCTACCGTCTTGGTAGCCATAACGAGAGTAATATCTTCTGGTTTTTTCCCTGCCTTTATAGCGGCATGGGCAATGTTTTGCTTTACTCGTTCCAAATTTTCTTTAATTGACATGTGATCTCCCAAAGCTGCGATAGTAGTATCAAATTAATCCTGAATCTTTTCTCTAGACTTATACCTGTTCATCTCATTAAGATTAAATATAGAGTGCAAGTTCAAGTATAGACATTTATAATAAATTAACGTGGCATGTCGCTCCGTAAAATACCAAAGAAATACCTAAAAACTAAGGTAACAAGAGAAATACCCTGAAGAGTACCGTTAGGATAACAAAATTGGTAGATTTAATCAAGACAGTACAGAGGCGTTCATGTAAAGATACTGTGTACTCCGTATGAACATTCATACGGTGGACGCTTCGCTAGTTCACCCTACTCATAAACGCCGTTTTCAATCATCGTAGATTAAGCAAAGCAAAATTGCTTTTTCTCTAAAAAGAGTTAGGAGGATTATGAGAAATATAGTATTTGGTATTGTACTGGTCACGAGGAGGATTTTTACCTGTTGCTTCTTGTGTTGCCTGGCCGGTGTATCTTTATTGTGTGCACTATTCGCAACCATTAACCCGTTAGTATATGGTTTGCCCTTATTACAATCGGTCGTTTATGATGCGCAACCTCCAGCCTATAATCAACAACCTGCTGCAAGCGCGCCAAGGGCAATTACCGGTCCAGCTTCGAGCATTACCCATAACTCAGCAACGCTCAGTGGAACGGTAAACGCTAACGGATTAGAAACAAAAGTCTGGTTTCAATACCGTGTTATCAATGGATTATCCTTAAATACGTTCTCAACACAAAATGTAATTGGGACAAGCGATACAACGGTAAACACCAGGGTAATCCGATTACTTCCGGGAACGACATACTATTACCGGCTTATAGCACAAAACGAAGCCGGTATCAGTTATGGAGATGAGCTAATGCTCACCACTATACATATTAAGCCATATATCACGACAGATATAACTCCGCCTGTTGGTTCTATAAGCATTAACAAGGAAGCCTACTATACCAACTCTTCTGTCATTACTTTAAACCTTTCCGCCAGCGATGATATAGGCATCATGGGTTATTATCTCTCTACAAACCCTATTGTGCCGTCTGCTTTGGCGCCCGGCTGGATATCGGTTCCTCCCTATGCTGCATATACTGAAAAGTTTACAGAAGATGTTCCGTTTACCTTAAGCGATGGAGATGGCCATATTACGGTATATGTGTGGTATAAGGATGCCGCCGGGAATGTATCCGACAAAAGTAGCGATTCTATTATGCTGGATACAACACCACCATCAATAACGATTATCAGTCCTACCACGAATTCCACCTATAGCACGACCAGCGATACGGTAGTTATTAGCGGGAGCGCCTCAGATAGTATAAGCGGAGTAAATAGTGTAATCTGGAATATCGATAAAGAAGGCGGCGTAACAGAAAACAAAACTGTTGATTGGACTACTTCAGACATACCGCTATCAAGCGGAAATAATATGATAACCATAAAAGTTATGGACGGCGCCGGGAATATAGAGAAGCACATGATAACCGTAACATCTTATCCCGATAATATTCCTACTGTAGTAACAGGCCCTGCAACAAACATAACAACAAATCTGGCGACGCTTCATGGAGTGGTGAATACAAAGGGGCTGTCAACAACAGCATGGTTTCAATATGGTACGGCAAGTGGATCTTACAGCAGTAAATCATCGGTACAAAGCATTGAAGGAAGGACCGATGATACCTTAATAAATATTCGTATAAGCGGCTTAAAGGCAGGAAAGACATATTACTACAGAATTGTCGCCCAGAATAGTGCGGGCACTGTCTATGGAAGCGAAATGCTATGTAATACCGCATCGCCAAAAGGTAAGATTTACGGGCATGTAGTCTCCTTTGCCAGAGGCAAACCCGTTGCCTTTGCGCGGGTAAGACTGAAAGGGACTTATGCGAAGAGAAAGCCTTTCAGGACAATAGTTACCGATGAGAATGGATTTTTTAGATTCAAGGATCTTGATGCGGACAGGTACAGTATCTCTGTAACAAAGAAGGGCTTTGTGAGTACCACCCAGATGGTAGAACTTAAAGAGGGTGTGAAAAAAAAGATAGATTTCCCATTGAGAGTTCGCTAGGGTCGTCGTGCAGAAATTATAGAGATACAGCAGGAATTTTTATTTTAAATCCCTAGGAATTACTGTTAAAATCAAGAGGCGCGGAAAAATAAAATAAGGGGCAGTTCTTATATCTCTTTGTATATTTACTATAAATCTGATAGGAATAAGTTTATGAGATTTACAAAGATGCACGGTATTGGCAATGATTACATTTACATCAACTGTTTTGAAGAAGAAGTAAAAGAACCAGCGAAGTTAGCTCCCCGTATGAGCGATAGGCATTTTGGCATTGGATCAGATGGAATCATACTTATCCTGCCATCAACGGTGGCGGATTGTAAGATGCGCATTTTTAACGCTGATGGCAGCGAGGCGCAGATGTGTGGAAACGGTGTCCGTTGTGTTGCAAAATATATATATGATCATAACATTACGAGAAATAATCCGCTGACGGTTGAGACCGTGGCTGGCATTAAAAGCATTGAGCTTTTTACGGATAACGGAAGGGTATCCGGTGCAAAGGTGAATATGGGAAAACCCCGGCTTCTGCGGTCGGAAATCCCCATGCTTGGCAAGGAAATAAAGGAAACATCGGTAATTGATGAATTGTTGACCATAAGCAATGGAATATCATGGAGGATTACCTGCGTTTCTATGGGAAATCCGCATGGTATTATTTTTGTTGATAATTTGGATCTCGTTAATATATCAAAACATGGCATAGAAATTGAGCACCATCCTGTATTTCCGGAACGGATAAATGTCCACTTTGTACAGGTACACAACCCTAAAGAAGTTACCATGAGGACATGGGAGCGCGGTTCGGGCATAACACTGGCTTGTGGTACCGGGGCTTCGGCTGTATGCGTCGCAGGCGTTTTGAATAAAAAGACCGAACGTAAAATCCTGGCACATCTGCCAGGTGGTGATTTAAAGCTTGAATGGGCTGAAGATGGGAACGTTTACATGACAGGCCCAGCCGCAGAGGTGTTTACGGGCGAATGGCATTGATATATTCAGGCGGGGGGGAGGCAAGGCTGAACAGGCTGTCCGAGAATGCAATTGCTACCTGCCATAACTATATGTTGCGCCTATTGCAATAGTTAATCAGTATATAGTACAGTTTTGATCCGTAAAAGCAATTCTCGGACAGCCTGTGAAGTCTTGCCCTACATTTTGAAAATCACATTGGCAAGGTATTCGTATAAATTTTGCATGAAAACATATTCTATCAAGCGGGTTTTTTTTCTCTTCATGGTAACACTCATAGCTGGCTGTGCAACCTACAGGGCTCCCGCTTTACAAAAATCTGTCTGGGAGGATACATCGTATATCTTAAGGAATATCCAGGGGGAGGTGCGCGACCTCTCATTACCAGAGATATGGGAAATTTTAATTTCCAATAACGCCAATCTTACCTCATTGCGTTCAAGCGTAGATATAACTCTTTCCACACCAGATCTCAAAAGTCCCCTTCGCTGTAATGGGTTAGTATTATACCACAAACCGAAAAGCTTACGGATAATAGGTTCTAAATTTGCCACAACGCTGTTTGATATCATCTCCGATGGCAATAAGTTTTGGTTATATATTCCTGTAGAAAATAAGGTTTATACCGGTACATGCAATACATCTCATAAGATTGAGGCGCTTGGTATCAATATATTTCCTGGAGATATAGTAAGTCTGTTTAATTACCAGGAGCACTTATCCGGGGAAAAGCCTGCCCTGGAAACGTGGCCTTCCTACTGGCTGGTTCATCTCCTGGAGATGGATAAGGAGTATCTCCGCCTTAAAAAAAACTTATCAATAGACAGAATAAACGCTGAAGTATTTCGGTGTGAATTGTTTAACGCAGATGGTTCGATACGATTACAGGCTATATTCAGCAATTATATAACTCATAATGGATGCAGGATACCCCAGAGGATAGATGCGCGCTGGCCTGAGTATAGTAGTACTGCCCTTGGCATAGCTTTTTCTCATATTACTGTCAACACGGAATTCAATCCGAAGGTATTTACCCCCACAATACCAAAGGGAGCGCACGTAATTGATCTGGACTAAATTACCTCTTCGTTTTCAGCATTCATAATCTTTTCTACACGGCGGGCATGTCTTCCTCCGTCAAAAGGGGTCTCCAGCCATAGTTTAACCTTTTGCTCCAGAAGTTCTTCATCCACAATATCAGCGCCGATACATAACACATTGGAATCGTTATGTCTTCTGCTCATTTCTACAGTATAAAGATTATGACAGAGCGCAGCCCGCACACCCTTTACCTTATTAGCGACAAGAGACATACCGATTCCGGTGCCGCAGATAAGAATTCCCCTGTTACACTTGCCGGAACCCACAGCCCGGGCTGCTTTTATTCCAAAATCCGGATAATCTACGGATTCGGCGTCCGTCGTAGTGCCAAAATCTACAACCGTGTGCCCCATTTGAGTCAACATAGATGTCACACGTTTTTTAAAATCAAAACCTCTGTGATCTGATGCTAATGCAATCTTCATGTATTGTGTTTATCCATAAAAACTTTTCATAGGTATTTTACATAGTATGCTTTGCCAGATTGTTTTCGATACAACTTCGTATTGCAGACTCCGAGATAATGCCATGGCGAACGATTTCTATCGTTTCGCCGTGTACCTTTACCACCGTAGAAGGGGAACGAAGCCGTGTTGAACCGCCGTCGAGGATCATGGGAATTTTCCCTCCGAGATCCATGAGCACTTGCTGCGCGTCTGTAGCGGGCGGGTAGCCGGAGATGTTTGCGCTCGTTGTAACGATGGGTACTTTTGCGGCGCGGATCAAATCGCGCGTTATCGTATTATCGGGAAGTCGTATGCCAAGGCTTGAGCCGTTCTTGAAGGGAAAAATAAGAGTTAACGCGCCAGGCCAAAAGAGATCCATCAGTTTTTTTGCTGTTTTCGGGACATGATTGATATATTTTTTCATATCATCCCGATCTGCGATCATCAGAGTAAGTCTCTTTTCTTCCGGCCTGTTCTTTACTTCGTAGATGTGCGCTACAGCCGCAGGATTGTCTTTATGCGTACCCAATCCATATACCGTTTCTGTAGGAAATGCAACCAGTTCACCGATCCTCAATGCCTGTGCCGCTGCTTCTATATGGCTCCAATAAAGTCCTTGTTCTTTTACATTCAGTACTATCGTCTTCATAGTAATATTTTTCTTTAGTCTATAAAAATAATATTATACCATAGTCTAAGTTCTCCGCGTACATATTTCAACATCTTTTATGCCTTGACAACAAATTGTTAAATTTGGTAGAGTTTCTACATGAAATTAAAAATACCGTTATTCCTTTATTTTTCTATGCTTTTCGGCGGTTTTTCTATCCTTATGCCCTTCAGCAGTACTTCGCTTATTGCCGGGGAAGAGATTATGAATATAGATGAGGTGCAGCCTGGCATGAGAGGATACGGCAAAACAGTTTTTATCGGCGACCGGATTAGTCTCTTTAATATTGAGGTGCTGGGGATATTAAGAAACTGGGATGCAAAGAGCAATATGATCCTGATAAAGGTGTCGGGCGGGCCTTTGGAGAAAACAGGTGTTATTGCCGGTATGAGCGGGAGTCCTGTGTATATTAACAACCGTTTAGTCGGCGCTCTTGCTTACGGGTGGACTTTTACCAAGGAGGCTATTGCAGGCGTTATCCCGATTAATGAAATGAGAAATTCCCTGCTTCATGCGCCGGCCCAGGAAGTTCCCATACAGCCTGCTCCCATAGATTGGGAGCTGCCGCCTTCCGTACACGACGATATAGCAAAAGGGCCACGCGTTACTTCTTTAGCGCCCCAAAATATAATGGAGAATGATACGAATGCTATAAGGCTCACACCAATCTTATCCCCTTTAGTAATATCTGGCATTGATAATAGGGTCTTACAAGGTATGCAATCCCTCTTTGGAAATTATGGATTATATCCTATACAAGGAGGGAGTTATGCTTCTCATACGAATTTGTCCGGGAAAGCAGATCTGGTTCCGGGCGCATCAGTTGCCGCCGTCCTGATTAAAGGCGATCTTAGCGCCGCCGTTGTTGGTACAGTAACGTATGTGGAGGGAAATCATATCCTTGCGTTTGGACATCCGTTTTTACATACAGGAAACACAAACCTTCCTATGGCATCTGCGTATGTCTATACTATTCTTTCAAGCCAGTCTAATTCGGTAAAAATGGCTTCTCCGGTAGGGATTGTGGGCCGGATAAGTCAGGATAGAAAGCCTGGAATTGCTGGTATTCTTGGTGAATCATCAAGGATGATACCTTGCCATGTTGAGGTTCAAGGCTCGCAAAAACTTACCTATAGTTTTGAAATCGTCGATAATAACGTCTTAATGCCCAGCCTTATCTTGATGGCAGCCCAAAGCGCCGTGTTATCTACAGAAAGAAAATTAGGGGAGAAATCGGTACATATAAAACTCTCCATGCAAGTCCAGGGGCATGAAGAACCTATTGTTGTTGAAAATGTTTTTTACGAACTTGACCAATCGTGGCTTCCTCTTACCCATATAATTCAGCCTTTATCTATGATAATGAATAACCAGTTCCAAAAGGTAAGACTAAATCATATTGATCTTAAAATAGAGGTGTCTGATACCCGGAGGACGGCCTATATTGAGGCCATTAAGGTAGATAAAAAGCATGTCAAGCCGGGCGATACCTTACAGGTCGATGTGTGCCTCAAGCCATTTACCGGAGAGAGTTTTTATCAAACGGTAATGATGAAAATACCCGAAGATACCCTTCCGGGAAGCACGCTCAATATTACCGCTTGTGATGCTACGTATGGCCAGGCCTTGAATATGGGTCGCGCCGCTGGAAGGTATTTGCCTGTCGATTTCCATCAGCTTTTACATTATGTTGAGAATATGGAAAAAAATAATAATCTCACCGTACGTATCCTCCTGCCAAAAAGAGGGCTTACCTATAAGGGAGAAGGATTTCCTTCACTTCCCTCTTCAATGCTCTCTATTATGAGTTTTTCCAACCAAAGCGGGATTGGTCCACTTATGGATGAAGTAATATCGCGTGTGCCGACATCGTATATGCTGCTCGGGAATCAAAGCATTTCAATATCGGTTAAATAAAATAAAAGGGATAATTTATGAAAGATTTTTTAGTGTTAAAGCTGTTCATGGTGTTTTTTTTTATCCTTCTGTCTTCGCATGCCGATGGCGCAACCACTGCCACGTGGATACAATCGAAAGAATCTGAGTTTAATAAAGGCATTACCCAAAATGTATCTATTCACAGCACAGGCGAGATACAACTTTCTCCGAGAATAGAAGAAATCTCCGGGATTAAAAGCGCCTTTATCTGGTCGATGGCAACGGATGCACAAAATCAAGTATTTGTTGGCACAGGCGATCCCGGAACGGTTCATCTTATAAAGAACGGTTCAGAAGCCGTAGAACTTTTCAAATCGCCTGAACTGTATGTTCAGAGCCTTGCCACGGATGCCTACGGAAATCTTTACGTAGGAACCTCGCCCAGAGGGGTTATTTACAAAATAAATAATCGTGGTGAGGCATCGGTATTTTGCAGCTTGCCGGTATCATATATCTGGGACATGGCAACAGATAGCAATTCAAATCTTTTTGCTGCAACAGGGAATGGAGGTATTCTATTCAAAATTTCTCCCGATGGTATCCCGGAAATATTTTTTGATACTACAGAAACGAATCTGTTAGATGTCCTGCTTGACCAGGATAATACTATCTATGTTGGAACAGAACCGAACGGTTTAATCTATAGGATTGCACCATCTGGACAGGCGCAAATACTCTACGATGCAAACGAGAGTGAAATCCATTGCCTTGCAATGGATTTATTGGGTAATGTATATGCCGGAACAGCATCGGGCGCACAAGCACAGGTACCCGCAGCAGCAATAACCCAGCCGGCGCCTCAAGCAGGATCGGTCGCCCCAGTTTTAAAAGAAGGATTGGCCTGGGATCTGAACATTCCCGAAGAACTGCCTATGGTACAACCTGTACCAATGGCAGTGCAAAGATCTGTATCAAGAGATATTGGTGCGCCATCAAAAGTTGCAGGCGTTCCAAATATACCAAACTACATTTATAAAATTACCCGGGAGGGACTTGTTAAAAAAATGTTTGAAATCGATCAGGCATTTATCCTTGGCATGTCTTTGGATAAGCAGAATAATCTCTACGCAGTTACCGCCAATAATTCCGGAATATATAAGATCAACCAGAACGAGATCTCCAGCAGTCTGGCAAATGTAGAGGAAGTACAGGTGCTTTGCTGTCTCAGCACGCAGAATGATGAGGTGTATATTGGCACGGGGAATGTGGGAAAGGTTTGTAAGATATCCCCTTCTTATGCAAAAGAAGGTACCTTTTTATCAAACGTACTTGATACAGCCACGTTATCAAATTGGGGCTGTATTTCCTGGACAAGCAAACAGCCTGAGGGCACACGCGTTATACTTGCTACCCGTTCAGGGAATTGCGAAAAGCCGGATGTGACGTGGGATAACTGGTCGCCGCCTTACCTGTCCCCTGGCCGGAAAATAACGAGCCGCCCTGCCCGTTTTATACAGTACAAAGCAATTTTAGAGACAACGAATACCGAGACTACTCCTTCACTCAACACGGTATCATTATCATATCTTCCAAAAAATCATCCCCCTGCGATTATCAGTTTTACGATAGAAAAGGATGTTCCTTCATCGCAAAAATCCTCTAAGACAAATGGTAAGGTGGAAATAAAGCCTCAGACGCCTGCTGGCCAAAAGCCGCATTATCAAATAGCGCAAAAAAGTATTCAATGGGAAGTGGAAGACCAAAATAACGATACCGTACAGGTGGTAGTGTATTATAAGGGCGGTGATGAAAAGGCATGGAAAATTATTGATAAAAATACACAAAAGAAAGGGACATATGCATGGGATACCCTGCGCCTGCCTGACGGAGAATATTACATCAAATTGGTAGTAAGCGACGAACCCGACAACCCACCCGAAACAGCTCTCAGCGCAGAAAACACAGCGCCGCCCGTGGTAGTTGATAATTCAAGGCCTGTCATCCAATCTTTGAGCACTATGGATAAAGCGGACGGAAGGTGTGTCGTCTCAGGTTCTGCAAAAGATGACCGCAGTTCTATTGTAAAGATTCAGTACACCGCCGACGGGCAGGAGTGGATATCTGCCTATCCGGTGGACGGTGTTTTTGATAGCACAGAAGAAGCTTTTCAAATCACCACGAAACCCCTTGCTCCTGGCGATTACACCCTTATCATCAATGCATTTGATGGCGAAGGAAATATTGGAGCGGAGAAGGTAATGATAGAAAAAAATAAATAAAGATTCTATTTGACTTCGGACGATAAAATCGATAAAAGAATACAGGAGAAAAATAATTCGGGGCGTGGCTCAGTTTGGCTAGAGCGCGACGTTCGGGACGTCGAGGTCGGAGGTTCAAATCCTCTCGCCCCGACCAATGTACTGGGATAAGAGGTAATTATTTATCATGGAAAATTCACAAAAGATACGTAGCCTTGTATAGCAAATATAATTTCGTAAAAGACCCATGCTGAATACGGTTCGCGTATTGCTTTCCACATAACATGCCTACAAAGGATAATTGCAAGGTATTACCCTTATTCCCAAAATTTAGCCTTTGGCATTATCTGTTATTGTTAATGCCTATCTCCGTTATTGCCTACCATAATCATTTTCCTGCTATTATTACTTTTGCCCTGGCTTCGGCAGTCCTCGTACCCCTTGCTCACTTTCTAGGCGAGGCCACGGAAGTGCTTTCTGAAAAAACGGGAGAACATTTTTCTGGCATTATCAATGCTACTTTTGGCAATGCAGCGGAACTGGTTATTGCCATCCTTGCGATCAAGAGTGGTCTGATAGATATTGTGAAATATTCACTGATAGGATCTGTCATTGGTAATATTCTCCTTATTTTGGGACTAAGTATATTTGTAGGAGGTATAAAATTCGGAGAGTTAAAGCTTAGTCCTAAAATTACCGGTCCTACGATCATCCATCTCTCTATGGCTGCTATGTGTTTCGCTGTACCCTCAGTCTTTGCAAAAGAAGACAGCTTGCTTTTAATTAACAAATACAGCGTCAGCATCGCAGTAGTTCTGTTAATCGTTTACTTTGTAGGGATGCTTTATGCGATTATCCATCGTGAGGATAAAGAGGCTTCTCGGGTTATCCATGAGGCCATTGAAGCCACAGCGCCTCGCTGGAGTATGGCAAAAAGTCTTGCTATCCTTGTTTTGGCAACAGGCGGACTTGTCTATATGTCAGAAATATTAGTGCACCAGATTGAGCCTCTTGTTGAATCAGCGCACATCCCGCCGGCTTTTATGGGTCTCATTATATTACCGCTCGTTGGCAATGTGGCTGAACACTCGGTAGCTATCAGTAGCGCAATGAAGAACAAGATCAATCTGAGTCTCGCTATTGCCGGAGAAAGCAGTGCACAGATTGCACTCTTTGTTTCGCCTATTTGTGTCCTTATCGCCGGCGCCTTTGGTGAAAATTTTAACCTGATCTTTAATAAGATCGAGTTGATTACCCTGGGCATGTCTGTCGGCGGCACATGGCTTGTTGTCCATGATAATAAGAGTAATTGGCTGGAAGGATTTTTGCTGCTGGCCTTCTATCTCATTATTTCAATCACCGCTTATTTCTTGTAAATCGTTTTTCTTTACTGATACATGATGCTAATAAATCAGAGGTAAATTAAGAAAAATAGAAGTTGCAAATTGTCTGATATTGTGTATTATTCTATGAAGTTTTATTTTTACATTTTGAAAAACAAATTCTTAACGAGTAGCGAATCCAATCATTTATACAGACCTTGAGTAAGCATTGCTAGCAGCAAATTCACGCCTCGTAATACAGTAAGCCTATGTTAAATTTTGTTATAAGTCCTTCGCTGAAGAGATTTTTATCTTATGTAAAGCCGTATCGCTGGTCAATCATAGCAGCTACCTTTTGCGGACTGCTGAAATACAACATTCCTATAATCTTTCCCTGGATCTTTAAAGATGTAGTTGATCGTTTGCTGTCGCCTTCTTCGTATAATATTGTAAAATTACATTATACTATGCTGGCCTTGATTGCTATCTTTGCATTTTGGGCTGTGGTTACCTATTTAAGATCCTATCTCGCTGACCGAACCAGCCAAAGACTTATTTTCGATTTACGGCATGAGTTATATGTCCACCTTCAGCGCATGTCCCTGAGTTTTTATGAGAAGCGCAGGGTGGGGTCGGTTGCATCTCGTCTGCTGGGAGATATCTCGGTTGCTCAAAATTTTGTAGGCGCTGCATTTACGAATACGGTAATGGACGCAAGCTCGTTATTCCTGATTGCTTTTCTTCTTTTTCTCATGAACTACAAATTGGCGCTGGTGTCTATCGCTATTTTCCCTTTTTATGTTTTCTTAAACAATCTTTTCAAGGCTCGAATCAGAAAAACCAGTTTACTGGCTCGTGAAAAGATGGAAGAGATATCCGGAGACGTTCATGAAAAGCTCAGTGGTATTTCCATCATACAGTCTTACACGCGGGAGAAGTCGGAAGAGAAAAAATTCTTTCAGGATAACCGTGAATATTTATCCTATCAGTTGGAAAATGTAAAACATAATGCCGCTGCTGCGTCTGTAATCGGTTTCTTAACTTCTATCGCCCCTGTTCTTGTAGTCTGGTATGGAGCTGTGCAGGTTATTCATGGCCATCTTACCGTTGGAGAATTGACTGCGTTTTATGCCTATTTGGGTATGTTTTATACCCCGCTCAACCGGCTTACCGAACTCAATATCCTTTTAGCCAATTCCCAGTCTGCGATAGAGAGGATTTTCGAGGTATTTAATACTTCGCCAGAAGTTGTCGACCATTCTGCTGCCAGAGAAACCGGACCCATGAAGGGCGAGATTGAGTTTTCGAATGTTTATTTTGCCTATGAATTATCAAAGATTGCCCTGAAGGATATCAATCTGCGCATACCAGCGAACAGTACCGTGGCGCTCGTTGGCCCGAGTGGTTCTGGTAAATCTACTTTTGCCAAACTTATCCCGAGATTTTATGATGTCTCGGCAGGAACAATTACTATTGACGGCTTCAATATCCGGGATCTTAAATTAAGTTATTTAAGAAGGAAAATTGCTACGGTGCCCCAGGACCCTATTTTGTTTTCCGGAACAATTTATGAAAATATTATATTCGGTAAACCCAATGCTACGAGAGAAGAAGTATCCCTTGCAGCTCTTTCTGCTAATGCCCATAATTTTATCTGCAAACTGCCAAAAGGATATCAAACAGAAATTGGTGAAGACGGCCTGAAACTTTCAGGCGGGCAGAGACAGCGCGTTGCGCTGGCACGGGCTTTTTTAAAAAATGCGCCAATCCTGATTCTCGATGAAGCAACTTCTTCCTTGGATTCCGAAGCAGAGAATCTGATTCAGCAGGCATTAAAAAGATTAATGCAAAACCGGACAACCATAATCATAGCCCATCGGCTCTCTACCATTCAGTCGGCAGATATAATTGTTGTCTTTGACGGCGGAAGGATTATAGAAGTTGGTAGCCATCAAGAACTGTTGGAGTTATATGGACTCTACCATCGGCTTCATGAAGAGCAATTTCATAAGATGTTTATAGAGTCTGTTGGATAATGGCTCAGCAAAGATTTTCCTATTTTCTGTCGGTATTTTCCCGTAGGGGCAGGTTTTAAACCTGCCCCTACCCATTGCGGGTACATTGAGTCCATATATTCTGCACGGAACACGGAATCAATAATGCTATTGTTCTCATAGTCTCAGAGTCGGGGGAAATATTCCCAATTAAGGTTCAGGTTACAAAGGGGAAAGGAAAGGGGTCAAATCTTTATCGTTGGCGTGCCCAGCGAAGGGTACTGCTTACTAACGGGTGCGAATCCCGTCATGGTAAAAGCCTGAGCCATGTAGCTTGGATGGCAGGAGGATATAGAAACATTACCTTTCCCTCTGCCTCGATGCCCGCAAAACTCTTTCCATCGATTCCGGGCGCACCATCGTTGCCTTTGCCAATCGATAGGCCTCTCTCAGGACTTCTTTCTTGCAGATATGGCAGTACAGTCCTCAAAACCTCCATTGCTTCTCGGTCTTCACCTTCCTGTATATCTTTCTCCTCAGTTCCTGCAGACCTAGGGAAGCCTTTGTCATTTTTCTTCGCTCCGGCAAGGTTGTGTTGTCCTTGCCATCCTCACTACTATGGACTCATCCGCCACCCTCTTGTCTGTCTGCCCATTTCGCCGTAGGACTTATAGGGCTTACCTTCGCTCCTGATATTTCTATCAGGGGCAAGGAGGGTTTCCCCAGTTGCTACCTCTCCTTTCCCTCCGTGTCGCCGCTGATACCCCGCCACCGTCCTTTTCCTATTAGCTAATTTAGGCCAGAGAATTCCGCCTTCGCCTACTATTGACAGGCTCGGCCAGTGGTATTTGACTTTTATGAGGCTACCTCTACGTTCACGTACGTTACGACCCGGCTAGTTGCTCACCGGCCTTACGCCGACTTTGTCGATGGGCTTCAGAAGGTAATGTTTCCCTATCCTCCTGCCATCCAAGCTACATGGCTCAGGCTTTTACCATGACGGGA
>NZ_SZPP01000093.1:0-3904 GCF_030263775.1 Candidatus Jettenia sp. AMX1 | reverse complement strand
GGCGGGTTTGAAACCCGCCCCTACAAAAGGGGGAATGGTGAATACTTTAGAAAAGGGGGAAAGGTGTGATATGTTTGATCAGGCAAACTTTTCTCAAGAAAATTTACCATAAGAGGCTCTGGAGTATTTGTCATTGCGAGGGGTTTTTTCCCGAAGCAATCTTTTCTCAACTATTCAAGAGATTGCTTCGGACAATACCCTCGCAATGACACGTTAAACACAACACGGACAAACCATGTCCTCATGTAAATGAGGAAGAGTTTGGAAACAAGTCGGGTAACGTTTAGCTTGATGTGTATGGGGGTTTACCCTGCCATCCAATGTCATTACGATGCAATGGTGGATTCACTTCGTTTCATCCACCCTACAGAAATTGTTAATTCTCTTTCCTCTTTCACGAAGGAAATACCCGTATCTCCTCTTTTCCCAACACTCATACATTTCCCCCTTTTTTAAAGGGGGATCAAGGGGGATTACTTCTTTTTTGCTTTGCTCTGGGCTTTGGCTTGCCCGCAATGATTGTGAAAAGATAACCTTTTAGACAACTTTCGGGTCAGGTTTGTACCGTATTTTGAGTAATTACGAGGGATTCATAACCTCCTCTAAGAACCAATCAACATCTCTCAATATTCGTGAAAACCTCTGATATGTCAGTTGTCAATACTTGCCGGGCAACATACTCTATACAGAATCTCTTTGGAAAAAAAGGAAGAAGAATATCTTGTGAAATAAATTTATAATCATATAATAATTAAGATTATTTTGCGGTAAAAGGCCCTTCAGCTTTGGAGGAAGATAAAAACAATAGCTTAGAGGAGTAGATATGTTTTTTAACGCCAAATATAAAAATCTTTTTATCTATTTGATAATCCTTGCTCCATTCACTTCCTTTTTATCATCAGTAAGAAGTTCAAGTGCTTTAGCGCACGATAATTTTTATGTCGGATTAGCCCGGATTATCAAGACTAGCCGTTTTAATATTCTAAATCCTGACGGCATGATATTCTGTTCAAAATCTAAGACCTTTTTTGTTGTGGAGGCTCCTCTATCTGCTCAATCCTCTCATAATATCACAATGATTACTTCTACTGAAGAGTTGGTTGGCTCTCTACCTATAGCAACTCGTATTACTGATCCAATAAATATGACCTTTGATGATAAGGCCAATCGATTGCTCATCTTTCAGTCAGATACCAAAACATTGGTTAAAATAAAGGCGGGGTCTGATGGCTACTTGAATCCTGATACCATTACCGAATTTGATGCCCAGAAATTTGGTCTTCAAAATCCACAGGGAATGACTGTTGACCCGGCGCATGGACATCTCTTTATCCTGGATAGCGCTGTGCCAGAGATTGTTCATATCAGGCCGCATCCCTGTCGGGATTTTCATAACGCAAAGATTTCCCGCATACACCTGGAGCAGATTGAGAAATCAGACCTTCAGGGCATTGCCTTCAATCCCGCGAATGGTCATCTCTATAGCCTGAATTTCCGTGAGCAGGCGTTATACGAGTTTACCAGGGAAGGCAAGATTGTTACAACTTACCCTGTATCTGAATTTGAACTCAGGAACCCACGAAGTATAGTTTTTGCGCCCAGCGGAGATCAAACCGATGACCCATCAAAGACCTGCCTGTATATTGCAGATCGCAATCATGATACAAAAGAAGATCGAAAGACTGAACTGTTTGAAGATATGCAAAAATATACCGATAAGGAGAAAGATGGGCAAGGATACGGTAAAATTATCGAGTTCTCTTTTACTCAACCAGCTCTTATTGCTGCTACAAATACCACTTCCCTGATACGGACGATTGATACTTCCAAATTCTCACCTCCCGGTCCCGACCCATCCGGTATTATCTATCTTCCATTCTCTAACAGGCTTCTCATTGCTGATGGCGAGGTCGATGAAGTGCGCGCCTTTGCCGATGTTAATCTCTTTGAAATGAGTCTGACTGGTAATCTGCTCGATACCCTGAGCACCATATCCTTTTCAAATGAGCCAACCGGGATAACAATGAATCCCGATAACAGACATCTTTTCATTGCCGATGATGCTGAGCGTAAGAGCCTTTCGGTAGCACGGATCCGGAAGGGATTGCCTACGATACCTCGCAGGGAGTGCTTTTTATAGCAGACGGATTGAATCGTGAAGTGTACCGGGTTGCGCCAGGAAATAACGGTATCTTTGATGGTGTATCACCATCGGGTGATGATCAGGTGACGCATTTCGATACGTTAAGTATCGGGGTAGATGATCCGGAGGGAATCGAATATAACCCGGATAATAATCGTTTGTATTTAGTTGGTAAGCCAAAAACACAATTGGCTGAATTAACGAAGACAGGCGCCCTTAAGCAGATGTTCGATATTTCAGCGGCAGACGCCAAAAAACCGTCCGGACTTGCCTTTGCTCCTGGCAGCCTGAACCCGAATGTGAGGAACATCTATATTGCTGCACGGGGAGTTGATAATAACAATAATCCAAATGAAAACGATGGCAAGGTGTATGAGATTTCTCTGATCCCGGCTACCATAGGTAATCAGCGTCCCACGGTTAGCGCAGGACCTAATCAGACAATTATTCTACCGGAAAATGTTTCTTTGAATGGTATGGTTTTTGATGATAGCCTGCCGGATCCGCCCGACACAGTGACCACTACCTGGAGCAAGGCCAGTGGGCCGGGTACGGTTACTTTTGGCGATGCCAATGCTGTCGATACGACGGCCAGTTTCTCAGAAGCGGGAACCTATGTGCTGCGTCTGGCTGCCAATGATGGTGAGTTAAACACCAGCGATAGTATAACTATTACTGTCCTGGATAACCCGGGAGGGGTTGTCATAGACGTCAGAGTTACGACAGGTTCAAACGATGCAGAAGAAAGAGCATCAGGTCGTATTATCCTTGATAGTACTGATCTTGACCTTGTCTTTGAGAAAGACAATCAAAAGGTGGGAATGCGTTTTACCGGAGTTGATATCCCGGAAGATGCAACAATCATCAGAGCCTATATTCAGTTTATGACGGATGAGATACACTCCGGAGCAACCTCGCTGATCATTCAGGGGGAAGCTGCCAATAATGCCGCTCCGTTTACCTCTATTGACGGGAACATATCGTCCAGACCAAGAACAACGGCTGCAGTGAAATGGTCGCCGGCAGCCTGGCTAACAAAAGGAGAAGCTGGCCTCAATCAGAGGACGTCCAACATATCCTCTGTCATTCAGGAGATTGTAAGCAGCACCGGGTGGTCAAGAGGCAATTCGCTGGTAATTATCATTACGGGAACCGGTAGACGTGTGGCTGAGTCATTTGAAGGAAATGGAGACGGGGCGCCATTGCTCCACGTGGTGTATAATTAGCTCCGGTCAGCAGATTCTTTATGCTGAATGTAAGATAGACCAGGATGCAGAGAAGGTAATTCAATTGCGTGGGAATGAACGAGCTGCTGGTAAAGTGTGACATGTCACATTCTTGTCTCAGGCACATATCTGTGACAGGGTTACACAGGGATATTATCTTCGTGTATTAAAAATCATAAAAATTATGTAATAATTTGGTTGGGTTTTAAAAGACAAAACCTAACGACTTTTCCCTCTTACACATCCCGATGCTCTCTGGATGGGGCTAAGGGGCATATGCATCAAGCTAAGAATAGTGTTCCATGAAATAAGGAGGTATCCCCCTGGAAAAAGAGCAATGTGTGTCCAATATTCCCCTCTAATCCCCCCTAACCCCCCTTTAAAAAAGGGGGGAAAGAAGTATAAGTTTAGAAAAGGGAGGAAAGGACGATTAGTTGAGTGTCTTGCAAGGGGGGCAGAAAAAGATCCGTGTGGAGAATCCGTAGGATAATTTTCAAAAAGCCGGAGACCCGGAATCCGGACAGGAAGATATGGA
>NZ_SZPP01000064.1:0-26111 GCF_030263775.1 Candidatus Jettenia sp. AMX1 | reverse complement strand
CTTGCGCCAGGGTAGCTGAATTTTTTATGCATGATAAAAAGGTAATAAGCCCGGCAAGGATCATTGAACAGGCGAAGAGATTTTTACGGCTGCTTGCAACAAGCATACATACGCCTCCTTTTTATTCATATACCCTATCCAATGATATGAAATCATTATAGAGAAGTAAATCATATTTATAGGCTCTTAAGCACTCGATAGTAACAAAAGAACAATTTATTTTGATGTGATAATCAAAAAATATACCAGATAAGTAAAAAAATATGCTCCTGATATGAAAAGGAATTGATTCCAGAAGGAAAAGCAGGTGAATAGGACCGCAGTAAACTATTAAAATGAAAATAGTTACTGAAAAAGATGGATAATTTTAAAATTATCTTATAATTCTTACCATTTTTGATAAATACGGTTGATGTGTTTTGTGGAACTTGCCACAGATGTGTGCCTGATACAAAAGTGAGGCATGTTACATCTCATCAGCCGCTTATTTGCTATTACTCTCCATACATTATTCATTATACCGTTGGATTATAGAGAAGAGAATATCTTGTGCCCGCCCTGGTTTGTAGAAAAGTGCAGAGATTTTAGAATTTGTACAAAATATAGGGAAATACAAGGTTTTCTCCTACTATTCAATAATATTTTGTGTAACGAAGAGCATCGGTGAGGCATTCAAGAATGACAAATGTGAAATAGAGGTCAGTCACAGTCAGTCCAGGGTCACACCTTAATTAGTGGCGTGCCCAGCGAAGGGTACAGCTTTCTAGCGGGTGAAAGACCCGTCATAGTAAAAAGCCGAAAGCCATATAGCTTGGATAGCAGGGGGTGGTGGAAACATTACCATTTTAATGTTTAATGGTTTGTGATAGTACTCTTGATTAAGCTTTTTTTTAGGAGCTCTTATTGCAAGAAGGTCTTCGAGATTGTAGGTTGTGAGGTCACTTTCGGCTGTATAATAATAGGATTCTCTCTGATTTTTCCATTAATTAGGAGGGAAAGTTCTGCATATATGTATTGTTCTCGCCAATCCAAACCTATCTCTACAGCAATCACCTTATTTTGGTATATAACTCTATAGATTCCTCCATTTGATCTTTTTGTACCCTTCCCAAACCCAAACTTTTCAATGCAATGAGTCGCTTCTCCATCTCATAAAATGGACTACGAACCGCCCTTGTCGGATCAAGCCCAATATCTATAATTTCATATCTATCCGTCATCTTCTTTATTGTCCAAACCTGATTTCTTCTCATCGCAATGATCGGGTCCCAAGGATCGATGTTCCATCCTTAATACCATTTCGCACCAATCTGTTTTGCTGCCATCTTGATACGCTTCATATTCTCACCAATAACTATCCTTGTTAATAATTAATGGTATTACGGAATTCGCATTCATTTCTTCTGGAACTGTATTCTATGTGCCGCTTTCAAATCTTTCTGAAATACTTTCCAGTGGACGTTTCCCATGAATTACCGCTACGATGAGAATTCGTGTAGGCTCGATCCGGTATACCATGCGGTAACTGTAGATGAACCGTTCTCTTATTCGCTCATCCCCGATCTCTGGCACAATGCGGCCAATCAGAGGGAATTCACGGATATGCCGGGAAACTGCCAACATTTCTGTGACAACGGATCGGGCATAAAACTGGGAATCCCGAGCGATATATTCGGCAATTGATTCAAGGTCTTCTGTAGCCTCAGGCGACCACTTTACTTCGAGGTCCATTTATTGAGCTTTCTTTCAACCTCGTCCTGACTTAGCACTCCTTCCTTTTCAGCACGCTCGATTCCTCTTCGGATTTTCTCGACCACATAGAGGTGGTACTGGACATCCTCCAACGAACAATCATCGGGAAGTCTATCCAGAAGAGCCTTTACCTCTTCTTTCGCTGTGCTCATAACTAATCACCTCTTTCATAAAGTAAGATATAGAATTACATCTTAAATATTAAGTATTGATATTTTCTATTTCGTTATTATAACGGCTTCTCGAATCTCTTTCACTTTAAATCTTCAACAGATCATTATCACTTGTTAATTGAAACACCGGCTGGAGTCGGCTCCTACCATATACAAATTTGAATTTCCTATACATTTCAATTAGAGCTAAAGCTATCTGAATTGAATTAACGGTGACTATCAGCCGTCCGCTAAAGAGATTTGTTAGACATCCCTTTTTGTCTTTTAATAATTTCAGCTAATGATCTCAATGCTTGATTTACAGAATCATGGTCGGGGAAAAACTTTGCAATATCAGGATCAGTAACTACAACATTTGTTCCTTTGCTATATTTTTTTGCATATTTTTCCTGAATACCTTTGCTAAAATCATATTCTTCAAGCATGTCTGAATCTTTTCGCATTCTCTTCATATTGTTTTCTTTCATTTTTTATTGCTTTCCTTGTGCTTATGATTCTGATTTTATCTCTTCTTTCTGTATAAATAATTACCAAAAGACGATTTTTATAGGAGTTTCCAATTAAAATGAATCTATTTTCTTCATCTGAATGCAGAGGGCCATAAATCGTTAAGGATAAGGTATCTTTAAAAGCAGTGCTTGCCTCACCAAATGATACGCCGTGTATTTTTATATTCTTTCTTGCCTTGATTGGCCCATTAAAATAAAAGCATATTTCATTGTTGATTATATTGCTTGTGCAATTGAATATGACAATTGCTAGTGGAGAATCCTTTGCTAAGGATAATGATAAAGCTTACCTACTGCTATGGAGTGCAATGAAATAGCGGCCAAGTAAAGCGAATTGTTATGACTTGGGTAATCTATCGTACGGTTCCGATTCAACATTCGGTACTTTTTAATATTGCTTAAAAGTCTTTTTTCTTCCCCAATTTAGCCTCTTCTTTTAATAATCTACAGTCATAATAGCAGAGATCTTCTCGGTTGCTACATTGCTTATGAACTAGTTAAAAGAAATCTTTTCTTCTATTTCTAGCAATTTTCTTTATCTTATGTAACAATTTCAGTAATCTCACACTCAAAGTACTTATAATGAACCTCCTTGCAATCCAATAAATTCTTTAGGCATTATTAGTTTTAATTTAAATTGCTCCAAATCTGAAAATGTTTAATATTGTGAGTAACAATATAATCACAATCATCTGTTACTGCTAATTCCAAAACCATATCATCTTTTTGGTCTTTTAAACTTATTAACCCAAGACTCCATCCTTGAAAACCACTTCTCCCCTTCATCCTGATGATCATAGTACGGCGTCTCCCCTCTCATACCTCATACTGACGACGCAGTTTCAACTTAAGCCATGCGGTTTCGAACTCTGACTCTGACTCTGGCTCTACCTCCTCTTGTACTACTCTAATGAAGCGCCTTTGTGCATCGGTGATGGGAGCAATTTGTCCTATTGCGAGAGCCTCCATCCAACAGCCATAGCGCGCGAGGATTTCTTTTTCTCGTGCGGAAAAGATCGATGTATCGCATTGAGGCGCAAAGTCTCGTCGAGCGAGAAGTACCTTATGATCGTTCGGGATATCCATCTAATCCATCCTTTACTGATTCTTCTGTTTGTACAGAAAACATTCTATATCGCAATATTTCTTGACTTTGCAGAATTTATATATACAATCGCTTGGATATAACAATCTTAATCAACAACAACGAACGAAAATAAGAATTTGGTTAAGCCATATTGCACTCCATGGCTTTGTTAGGCCTTTCTTGCTGAATTAAACTTCTGGATCGCCAAATCCACAATTTCTTCTGGCTGAACCGATGCATTCTCTACCCCCAGCCATTTATATAGCATCCGCGCACAGTCTTGTTTCACAAGAATGAAAATCTTGTGCATCACTTCATATGGAAGATGGATAGGCTCATCGATGCCAAACAAGTCCTTGATCTTCTGCAGATCCTTGTGCTTATCGGCACGCATGATGCCCTTGGCATGAAGAATAACATTGCGCAGAATTCGGAGGTCGCCCATCACGTCTGACCTGACTTCCTGAACCAGTACTCCCCGCGATGTTGCAAGCCTTGGCCGAATTTCGTCTTCCCAGTAGGTGAACAGAAACACTAATATAGCCTTTGCATGTTGCTGCTCATTCGAGCCGCCTTTTGCATTAGCTGCAATATAGTCCTTTGCACGAATTATCCGGTTGTGGATGATATTGGGCTGCGTCGGATCTTCGTAGCTAGCCCAAACGATTACTCGCTCACCCGATCTTTCAGTTTTGGTTTCCACTGAGCGAGAGATGCGGTGAGTTTGCCGCTCAACACGTGTGTGATGTCCCGAAAACCCTGCGAGAGCATCCATATAAACGCCGACTTGCTGGTTAACGAAGTCGATGTACTCGCGAATTACCATATCGAAGGCATCACTCATACTAGCTCTTTGGGCCTAACATTCATTTTTATCTTTATTCTATAAATGTCGGCATTTTATGTTTTACTACATCTGTTGTCAAACAGAAATAGGAGAAAATTGTGTTGAAATAATGAATGTGTTTCTGTCATATAATGCTCACATTATTACTATATGGAATCATGATAATTATTTGGTTTTATACGTAGTAGTTTACCGCTGAGAACGCAAAATAGGATGTCACCCCTTCGGGCTTTCATTTATTTGATTCAATTACAATTTTTACAATCCCGAAGGGATTGAAGGGATGTAATTTTTATAGATGTATACAAACGAAAAAATCAAAAACCCCGAAGGGGTAACATTTTATAGGTTCATGTAGGTTTCATTCTGTTATTCCAACCAATTAAACAAATATTTTTCATTGAATATAGATTTGAGAGTATGTTCCGGTCACGGTTATTTTATCACCCGTCCGGGTAAATAGAGATATCTACGACAATTCTATTGAGATGTTAAAAAATGCCCTGAAACAGGCAATGGTGGGAAATAGTGAAAAGATAGATGCCATTAAGCGATTAAATTATCTCATAGGCTAGACAAATCCTTTTTAATTTCCAATATTCTTGTTTTGAGATTTTGCATTTCCTGAGTAGCGACATTCCATGTTAAATTAAGATCAATTCCCCAGTATTCGTGGATAAGAATATCCCTCATACCTGAAATACGTTTCCAGGAGATTTGATTGTATTTATCTTTTATCTCTTGAGGGATATTTTTTACCGCTTCCCCAATAACCTCAATTCTTCTTATCACCGAGTCCTGTAACTGCCTTAATTTAAAAAATTCTTCCTTTGTAACTCCTTTTGTATATTCCTCAATAAGTTCTATACACTCCAAAATATGTTCAATAAAAACTATTGGATCTTTTTTCACAATATAGCCACCTGTTCGCTCAATATTCTGTCCTTAAGAAGCGGATGTAATGAATTGTAAGTTAAAACATCCACTCTTTTACCTAACAGTTCTTCAAGGTCTATCTTTAGACCTGCAAGATCAAGCAAACTCGCTGTTTCTGGAAGTTCTACCAGAATATCTATATCACTCTCTTCCGTCATTTCACCTCTTACAATAGATCCAAAAAATGAAGCCCTGCTGACATTATATCGTTTTAAAATTGGCAAGATTTTACTTTCTATCTCTTCAATAATAGTTTTCTGTTTCTCATACATAGGGAATTCTTTCTATCTTATTGCTTAGAATTTCTGATAACATTTTGAAATAAACGAATCTAATAAGGGATTAGATGGTAATCGTTTATATATTTGAATTAAGGAAGTTTATTTAATCTTTGATAGGAATCTACTGACTCTCTCCTCTGTAATTTCACCTGATTCAATCAATAATTTTTGAAATTCTTTTAAATCAAATAATCTAGGCAATTCTATTTTCTTTGCCAAAATTTTTAGTAATAGGCCTGATGATATCAGCGATGTTATTGTATTGGTTTCAATTTTAATATTATTAATTGAATTGCATGAGGTAGTTTCAAACCTGCTAGATACAATTAAAAAGTAAATCTTATGAAAACCTTGTCTATCTAATATTCCTTTGAATTTATTTATATATTCTATGATTTGCCGATCATCAGTACCTAATTTATAACCATTGCTTCGAGATTTTGCATCGATAATAATCGCGTACCTATTTTGGTTATCTTTAGCAATTCCATCTGGATTTCTGCCTGTACCTTGCCCGTATTCATCCACTTCAAATTCAAGCATTTGAAAGACTAAATTTACCTTCTTTTCAAACTCATAATGTCTTTCTTCTGAAACAGAGAGTTCATCAAGATTATGTACAATCTGTGGTAGATATTTGTGATGTTCCTCAATCAATTTGCTCGTGATTGTATTTGATATTTCAGTTTTTACGTATTCTCTTTTTGGTATTATACGTACAACATCATCCCATTCCGGCTTATCAGAAGCATACTCTAAAAATTTATTAGGTATATCCTTCCATTTTAATCTGTGACTTTGACAAATTCCTTCAATAGTAGGCTTACAATTGTAATAAGCCCAATCGGCAGATACTGGTATTTTCTTAAGTTCTCTTGCTAAGTCGCCCCACTGTGTTAATATATCTTCGAGAGGTGTCTTAGGTTTTTTAAATGTGTTAGGAGTATCACCACCACTCACTTACTAACTTTGAAAAAGCATGACTTCCAAATGCCCTGCCTAATTCCCTTTTATTTATATTACACTTTTTATAAAAAGCCGTTAAAGATGGTTGCTTACCACTTTCATTTCTCAATTGAATGTACAGCTTCTTATAGTATTCTTTATCACTCATAGTTCACTATGCTTTTTCATAAGCATCAAGAAAATCATTCCTTGTGATACCTGCTTGTGTACAAATTGTTCGAAGCGTAGATGATTTTATTTTTGGATGATTAGGCATAGTCAGAGGAGTTTTAGTTCCATCTGGATTTATTCTTTCCATTGAGATATGCTCTTTTTCCCGAACTATCCGGAAGCCTAAAATCTCAAGAGACTTAATTACCTTATATTTTGGGGCATCAACCGGAAATTTTGGCATTATTTCTATATTTTAGTCTCTGCAACAAAGACTTCAAGAATAGGTGGTTCAGTTTCAAGGATATCTTCACCAAAACTTTCAATATGAAAGCGAATCGCAGATTTTACGTCTGAAAGTGCTTCGTCATATGTATCTCCTTGTCCCACCACAATACCTTTAAGCCCTAATGGATACGCTACGTAGCCATCGGGGTGCTTTTCTACAATAATTTTGTATTGTCGCATGATGATTACCTTTCTAAAGACTTTTTAAATCGAAATATGATCGGACTACTATTATACTTGTCAATCTATTAGACTTCTATGAAAAATAGTTCACCATAAAGACATAATCGATAAAGAAAGATTTATATGGTAAATAATGTATAATAAAAAATCCCCTTAGACGGCCCTTTACAAGGGAGAACTAAGGGGATTAATTTACGACAAAGGTTATTTTCCGTAGAACGAAAAGACCGGATTCTATCTTTTAAACTTCGTGTTCCTGATGCCTCCGCAACGAATTATCTTGATTATATAGGAATTTCCATTTTATTTATGCGTCTTTCGGTAGAGACAAGGCATTACCTTGTCTCTACTAAAATAAATTTATGTCTAGGAATTTCAATTCTGTAGGTTTTGCTCTCCCCTGTGCATGTTCAACGGGGATGCAAGGCTGAAGCCTTGCCCTACAGTTTAATAAAAAATAAAAGTTGGCAAAGGCCTAATTCATTATGCCAGTCCATACTTCTCAATATTCCGGTCCGCAATCTCCTGTATCTTTTGTATCTCTTCCTTTGCTTTCGCTGATTTGAAAAGATGGGCGAAACGGCCCTGGATCTTCAGGTATTCTTCCACAGGTACTTTTGGATTCTTTACCTTTCTCACCTTTGTTATCTTGCCATTCTCCATCTCAAAAACAGGATACAACCCTGTATCAATGGCTAATTTTGCCACTTTTATGGTGAGTTGTGGGTTCGATCTCCATCCGAGTGGACAGGGAGAATGAATCTGGATATATTTTGGACCTGTTATCGAGAGCGCCTTCTTTACCTTGTTTTCAATATCTTTTGGGAATGCTACCGAGGCCGTGGCAACATAGGGAATACCATGGGCGGCAGCAATGCTGGGCATGTCCTTTTTGTTATGTTTATTTCCCCATGAATACTCTCCATAAGGACTGGTTGTTGTCATACAGTCGAAGGGCGTCAAGCCGCTTCGCTGGACACCGGTGTTCATGTATGCCTCATTATCATAGCAAACGTAAAGGATATCGTGCCCCCTCTCCAGCATACCACTCAGCGCCTGTAAGCCAATATCGGCCGTTCCACCATCACCACCCTGTGCGATAACCTTCGCTTCGTTTTGCCTTCCCAGTGCCCTTAAGGCTGCTTCAATGCCTGAGGCTACTGCGGCGGAGTTCTCAAAAAGACCTCCAGACATCCTGTCGCGTCTGTTACGATAATATCCCGTCCGGCCGCACCCAATACCAGTTTTGCAGCAAGTGCTTCACCACACCCCGTACAGGCAGTATGCCCGGCTGCTAAAAGGGGGCCACATGCGTGTTCTGTCGGGGCTGTCAGTGTTGTCGTCGTCATACAATTATTTCCTCCGATGTATATATTTGTTCACCTTCACCCTTATTCTCTTCTATCAAGGAGACTGAGTAGTTTCCTGCTTTGTCCAAAGGCAGGAGGCTACCGATAGATAATTTTCTCTCCTTTATTAGGAGGTAAATAGGGAAGGGGTATAAACTGTTATCGTTTAATCAACGCTTCGTTGAGTCCAATAAACTTTTCTTCAGACAAGACGTTTACGCTGTCTTTAATAACCTGATGTATAGTATCTACCGTGATATCGCGTCCACCTAAGCCTAAGATATATCCATTAATTTTTGGTGTTTTAGGTTTACCATAGAATACGCTTTTAATCTCATTTGCTAATATGCCACCATAACCCAAAGAGACAGCTTTCTCCACTACAGCAACCTCTCTTACATGGCTCAACGCTTTGTAAATTTCATCTTTGGGAAAGGGCCGGTATGAGCGAACCTTAAGGACGCCTATTTTCTGTCCCTTTGCCCTCAGTTCATCAACTATATCCTTTATCGTACCGATAATCGAACCCATAGCCACCAGTACGAGTGAGGCATCTTCGACCTTATAGGTATCAATAAGTCCTCCTTGAAAACGGCCAAATTGATTATGAAAGTCGGCTGCAACATCGCTAATAACCTGTAACGAGGCATGCATCGTCTTTTCGATGAAATAACGGGTTTCCATATACCCATCCGGTCCTACCATAGTACCGAAAGAGAGCGGATTTTTTGGTGTTAAGTAATATTGTGGTGTAAAAGGTGGCAAAAATTTGTCTGCTTGTTCCTGGGTGATGAGTTCTATGGGATCAAATGAGTGGGTGAGGATAAAGCCATCCATACATACCATTACCGGCAGCATGACATCTTTGTTTTCGGCGATTTTGAATGCCTGAAGATGCATATCGCTTGCTTCCTGGTTATCCTCAGCATAGAGTTGTATCCAGCCGCTGTCTCGGGCTGTTAAAGAATCCTGCTGATCGTTCCAGATATTAATGGGGGCAGATACAGCCCGATTGACACAGGTCATGACGATCGGGAGCCGCATACCGGCAATATTAAAGAGTACCTCGATCATCAGTAAAAATCCCTGAGATGTAGTAGCCGTATAGGTCCTTGCTCCGGTGGCGCTTGCACCAAGAACTACGGACGCAGCGGAATGTTCACTTTCTACATTCACATATTCACATTTTAGCTCTCCATTTGCTACCAACTCCGAAAGATGTTCAACAATATGTGTCTGCGGTGTGATAGGGTAAGCGGAGATTACCTGTGGTCTGCAAACACCTACGGTTTTTGCTACAGCGATTGAGCCTTCAATAAATGTTGTACTCATTACTTCTCCTCCACTACCATATCAATATCACTCGAAGAGCACTCCTCGGCACATATTCCACAGCCTTTACAGTAGGTATAATCGACGGTATATTTCTTTTTTTCTACCATGGTAACACAACCTTCGGGGCAATAGATTTTACAGAGGCTGCAGCCAATACATTTCTCCTGGTGAAAGATTGGCTTAAAATTTCTCCAGCTTCCTGTCTGATTTGCCTTGCTAGAGCCAGCTTTGGCAATTGCGCCTAAATCTAATCTCATAATGACTCCTTTTTAATAAAATCGAAAGCCTTCAATACGGCTGCAATATTCTTTTCTCCTACCGAGCCTGGAAATTTATGATGAATTGCCTTTCGGATACCCTCTAAGCTAATTTCTCCGGTGGCCGCAGCAAAAGCCCCCAGAAGGGTTGTATTCATAATGGGTCTTCCGATTACTTCTAAAGCAATTTCCATAGCCGGAATTGTCTTTACTTTGATAGTAGTATTTACACCTAATTCAGCCACCTTTTTCTTCGAATTAATTAACAACAGTCCGTCTTCTTGTAATCCATCAAGGACATTAATTACCTCTAAGAGCGTGGGGTCTTGTACAATAACATAATTAGGTTTATAAACCTGGCTTCTGATACGGATAGGCTTATCACTAATTCGAACAAATGCCTGAACAGGTGCTCCCATCCTTTCTGATCCAAATGATGGAAATGCCTGCGCATATTTTCCATCACTATGAGCTGCAAAACCTAACAATTCTGCTGCTGTCACGGAACCTTGCCCCCCTCGTCCATGAACCCTGATCTCGATCAATGAATATGTACCTCCTATCTGGTTATTATTTTCATTATGATATATTTTTTAAAATTACCCGTGCCGGGCTTCCATCACCATCCTTTATCTTTAATGGTAATGCGATCAATTCATAATTACCTGCTTTTACGTTACTTAAGTCGAGGCCTTCAATAATGACAACGTCTTTTCTTAACAGGATATGGTGGGTATCAGCATAGGTACTTTCAAATTTTTCAACGGAAAGATAATCTATCCCTATGAGTTTTACCTCGTTATCGACTAAGTATTGGGCAGCTTCTTTTGTGATATAGATGAAATCTTTTTTAAACTCTGAGAGTTTCCAGTAAGTAGAATTAATAGTCTTAAAAATAACTCTTTTAACACCTTTTAATTGTAATAATTTTACCTCATCCAAATCAATCTTTTCTTTATTTTTTATATCGAATACCGTTGCATTTCCTATGAGGTAATCTAAGGGGATTTGATCTATTTTGATGCCGTTTTCTTCAAAATGATAGGGCGCATCAATATGGGTTCCGCAATGTGAGCCGAACTTTAATTCGGATACATTACTGGAATCACCCTGAGAAATCAAGCTTGTTTTTCGGATAGCTACAGGCGGGTCAGTAGGCCAGGTAATGAGGGTATTTGATATTGTGAGTGTAACGTCGTAGAAGCTCATTGGTTGAATGACAGGTAAATGCGAAGGATAAAATCCAAAAAATAGATTCTTTGCTTTTTAAGGATGGCAAAGGACTGAATAATTATAAAGAACTTTACTTAAAGAATAAACAAATGGATGTTAGTATGAAGTAAGACCTTTTGCAAATCTCAACATATCGCTTATGTTAATATCTGAGGTAAGGCAGTAAGTGATACCGTCCTCTTGCCATAATACAGCATTAAATCCACGGCAGTTTCCTATATAAAATTCTTGAGACCCTAATCGGACTCTTTCCAGATTTCCCGTTGAGAGGGTGTTTTTGTGTATTGTTTGGAGTGACAGTTTATTACCGCCCTTATCAAAGATAACACACGGACTGTTTGCCCCATAAGATCGAACGGGTATTCCTCCGGTACGGATTTGTCTTGTATCCAGAACGGGAGATGAATTCTCCAAATTGGTATTTAAGGTATTTCCAAGATATTTATTTACTTCACCGACAACAGAGGTTTTCTCATTAAACACCAAATTGTTATTTACCGCTACAACATGGTTTTTTACAGCATTATCAACAATAGATACGGGATCGTTATCATAATAATTTGAGTAATAAAAAATACCACCTGCCAGAAAGAGAAGTACAGATGCTGCTACTGCGTATAAACGGGAAGAAAGGAATGTGCTTCGTGGATTTCGTTGATAAATAATCTCTTTAACAGCGCGCCTGGTGTCCTCAGCATCAAGAGAATTAAGTTGGCTAAGGATTCTGTTTTGAAGATACACAGGAGCTGTGATGTTTGTGCAGTATGCTTTTACTAAAGATCGAATACCTTTTTCAAATTCATACCTTTGGCGGCATTCATCACAGTGGCCAAGATGTTCTTGAATCATTACATAATGAGGTTCGTGGACCTCTCTATCCATGAATTCATGAAGATATTTCATCGTATCAATACAAGACATTATTTTTTCCTCTTAATAAAGCCTCTGTCTTTCGCATATTCTCGCAGACTCTTTTGGAGTAATTTTCTTCCCCTGTTAAGTCTGGATTTTATGGTTCCAATAGGCACATTCGTAATTTCCGCAATATCTTTATAAGGCAATTCCTCTACATCTGAAAGCAGGACAGCTTCCCGGTATTCAAGAGGCAGGCTGTCAATTGCATGCTTTACATCATCTTCCATCAGGTTACTCAAATCAGTATATTTACTTTCTAAAGTATCTGATGGTTCTTCGGATCTCTTTTCTTCATCATAGGTTATATGATTATTGAGTGATTCCGTATCCTCGTAAAAGAACTCATTCGGCATACTCATTGTTTTTCGATACTTATTGATAAAGGTATTCCGAAGGATCTTAAAAAGCCACGCTTTTATATTTGTCCCCTTTTCAAAAGTATTAAAAAACCGGTAGGCTTTTAAATACGTTTCCTGGACAAGGTCTTCGGCTTCCTCTTTATTAAGTATCAGGCGCAATGCCATATTATAGAGGGAATCGATATGCCTCATGGCAATTTCTTCAAATTCTTTCCTTCTGTTATTTTCTTCCCTCATTGTCTTTAGATTCCAATTTTCTAAAACAAAAAAACACTGTATAAGGTTCCCATTTTACAAGAGACATTATATAAGTTTATATATGTAAATTCAAGACAATATAAGGTTTGTGGAAAAAATGAATTTTTGATATGATAGATGCAAAAGCAATATTTTACGAAGAGAAGATTTGCAAAAAAGAGATGAATTAGGCTCCACCGCAATGCCGTGAGAGGATATCTTTTGGACCCGTGTTTTATAGTAGGTTACCCCATGATAGCTTTGTACTTTTCTTATAAAGAAGAGTACGCTTACTAGCAAAGACGGGCTACCAAAATGATAGTATAGGTCCTTAAAAATAACGCCTCAAAACACGCACATGGCAGAGCCTAAAGAACTTTTGGTATCTTAGCAATTAGGCAATGTTCAGGCAAGGGAAAAATATTTGTGTATGGATTTACTTGACAGAATACCTTTTCTGAAGGTAACATAAACCACCATGAAACTTGGAGCGAGCTATTTTGCGAACCGGATACTGCGCCATGTCCGGGAAGATATGAAGAAGATGACCGATGATGGCTGTAATTTTGTCGTTCATACTTTGAGTGAGTACGATACGCTGTATCATTCGGGCACGATGGTCGATATAGTGAAGGCAAGTCACGAAGCCGGATTGGAGGTCTTTCTTGATCCATGGGGTGTCGGGCGTGTTTTTGGCGGAGAGTCCTTCTCTACCTTTGTCAAACTCTATCCACACTGCAGACAACGATTAAGTTTTTCAGAAGGCGAGATAAGAACATACAAGGCATGTTTAAACTCAAAGACATTTCGGGATACCATGCTGGCATGGATTGAATTTGCAGCAAAGACAAAGGCGGAAGGTATATTGTGGGATGAGCCGCATCTGTTTTTTGGAGAGTTTACCTCTTTGTTCGGAGGTTTAAAGAGGGATATTTGGGGATGTACCTGTAGTGTATGTGGCGATATTTTTAAACATACCTACGGCTACGAGATGCCTCTGGATTTTACCGAAGACGTAAAGGCGTTTCGACAAATGACGATTGTCAATTTTCTTGCGTACCTGGCGAATGAGGCATCTGAAAAGGGATTAAAGAGTGCAGTTTGTTTATTCCCAAAAACTGATCCCCGATATGGTATCTATGAATGGGAAAAGGTCGCCACGATTAAAAGTATACATATCTTCGGGAGTGATCCTTATTGGTACAGTTATAAACAAGATGTAACTGAATTTGTGAGTCGTATTTCTCATGATGTGATTGCCCTTTCAAAGAAATATAACAAAGAACCTCAAATATGGATACAGGGTTATCGGGTGCCTGCAAACAGAGAAGACGAGATTACAACAGCGATAGATGTGGCTTACAATTCAGGGATCCGAAACATAGCCACATGGAGCTTTGAGGGAACCGATTGTATGACGTATGTACGGTCCGAACGTCCCGAAGTTGTTTGGCACAATGTCCGTAATGCCTATCTGAAATATAAAAATATATAGTTTAGTCATGAATGAACACACATGGGCACGAATGAAGAAGCACGTAAGAAAAAGAGGAACAAGATAAAAACCTTTCTGCTTGTTGCCTCTTTTACTCTTATTTCGTGTAAATTCGTGTTCATTCGTGGCTCATGGTATTTGTAGCTAAAATTACTTACGATGAATGATAAAATAAAAAAAATTGCGCACCGTTCCTTACAGAATGAACCTGTCAGTCGCGATGATGCCCTATTTCTTATGGAAATAGAGGGCGATGAGATTTATGATGTATTCTATTGGGCTAATCAGATACGTTTACAGTATTTTGGGCATGATATAAATACCTGCTCTATTGTTAGCGCAAAACAGGGTAAATGCACAGAGGATTGTAGTTTCTGTTCTCAGTCTGCCCGTTATCATACGAGCATTGATGCCTTTCCATTCGTAAGTACAAATAAGATACTCGATGGCGCCAAATATGCGGAACAGACGGGTTCAAGCTCTCTTGGTATCGTTACCAGCGGATATAGCATCGATAATCCTCATGAGCTTGATAAGATTTGCGAGGCAATAAAAACCGTTGTTCTGAATACCGGCGTCCATCCGCATGGTTCTTTTGGAACACTGACAAAAGAAACAGCGGTATCTTTAGTGAAAAGTGGACTCAGAAGGATTAATCACAACCTGGAGACATCTGAGAGGTTTTTTCCAAAGGTATGTTCAACACACACGTTTACTGACCGGGTAAATACTATCTATGCTGCAAAGGAGGCTGGATTAGAAATATGCAGTGGCGCAATCTTTGGTATCGGGGAAGAGAGAGAAGACCGTATTCATCTGTTGTTTACCTTGAAAGATTTGGAGGTCGATGTTGTTCCTTTAAATTTTTTATATCCGATCGCTGGTACGCCACTGGAAAACAGCGCCTCTTTAGTACCGAGGGAAGCATTAAAGATTATTTCTGTATTTCGATTCGTTTTGCCTGATAAGGAAATTAAAATCGCGGGTGGCCGTGAAAAGAATCTGCGTGATTTACAATCATGGATGTTTTATGCAGGCGCTAATAGTACGATGATTGGAAACTATCTGACTACAAAGGGAAGAAAGATAGAAGATGATTTGCAAATGATAAAAGATCTTGAATTGGAATTGAAAATATCATAGCACAGCAAAGCTGCAACCAAAAAGAGTTTAACCACAAAGCACACAAAGTTTTACACAAAGGACACAAAGAAAAACTTACAAAAAAAAGAAGTTTTTACAGGGTAATACTCTAAGAGGAACAGAAGATATACATCTCTTGATCTCCTCCTGGCAGAGAGGAAACGAATACCTGTTCCTTAATCTCTTCTTTTCCGAAAATACATACGCTTACCCGTGGGTTACTACAAGGGGTAAACTTCCAATGAAAATCCTGATACTACAGAGATATACATAAGCTATACAAGAAATATTTGTGCGATGGGGACAGATTTTATTTTAGATGAGTTAAAAGGATTAAAAGACCGCTCCCTCATGCGTGAGTATAGAACTATCGAAGGTCCGCAGGGTCCCCATATTCAAATCCAGGGCACATCATATTTATCATTCTGTTCAAACAACTATCTTGGACTTGCCAATCATCCAAAAATAAAACAGGCTGCTATTGAAGCTATCCATCAATACGGATGGGGTACCGGCGCTTCACGATTGGTTTCCGGAAATATGATCCTTCATGAAAAACTTGAAAAGAAAATTGCGGAGTTTAAGGGAACGGAGGCCGCTCTGCTATTCCCGACTGGTTACATGGCTAATATGGGCGCTTTATGTGCCCTTGTCACAAAAGGAGACCTTGTTATTGGAGATAAACTGAATCACGCAAGTATTGTTGACGGCTGTCGCCAATCCGGTGCAACCTTCCGCATCTATCCTCATAATAATATTCATAAATTAGAATCATTATTACAAAGGTCTGCTCCATTCCGCAGAAAGTTGATCGTTACTGATAGTGTGTTTAGTATGGACGGTGATATTGCATTGTTACCGGAAATTGTAGAGATTGCCAAAAGATACGATGCCATGCTTATGATAGACGATGCTCATGCAACAGGGGTGTTTGGAAGACAGGGGAAAGGTATGATTGAACACTACGGGCTTGAGGGAAAGATTGATATTATTATGGGATCATTGAGTAAGGCCATCGGTAGTGTTGGTGGATTCATTGCCGGAAGTAACTACCTTATTGACTTCTTAAAGAATAAAGCCCGTTCTTTCATCTACACAACAGCCTTGCCTCCTTCCCTATGTGCCGCATCATTAGCGGGATTAACGCTTATCCAGGAGGATATATCTCTTATTGATAGGTTATGGAGTAATATTAACTATGTAAAATTCCGGTTATCGGAATTTATCCACACGATAGCAGTGGAAAGCCCGATTGTTCCTATCGTTATTGGACCGGCAAAAGATGCTCTTGATTTATCCGAGATACTCTACAGAAGAGGGATTTTAATTCCTGCGATTCGGCCGCCTACCGTGCCTTCAGGTACGAGCCGGTTGCGGATTTCCTTAATGGCTACTCATACCGAAGAGGATATAAACAGGTTACTGGATACTTTGAAAGATATTGGATTTTTAACCTTCGGGAATCATAAAACCTCAGATCAATAAATTACCTCTTGATCTACAAATTTCACAGATTGGAAATAAATTTTAAGAAAAATTATGCATAGACCAACATGGGTTGAAATTGATTTGAGTGCCCTCAGGTATAACGTATTGGCCCTGAAGAGGAAAGTCGGGCCGGAAGTAAAAATTATAGGTATTGTCAAAGCAGATGCCTACGGCCACGGTGATTATGAAGTAAGTAAAATTCTGATAAATCAGGGTGTCGAGATGCTTGGTATAGCTATCCTTGAAGAAGGCGTCCGCCTGAGGGAAAAAGGAATAAGAGCGCCGATATTACTTCTGGGAGGGCTTTTTGAGGAACAAATACCCAGTGTTATTGAATACGATTTAACGCCGACTGTTTATGACCTGAAGCTTGCCTCTGTGTTATCAAAGAGAGCAGCATATTTAAATAAAATTGTGAAAGTCCATATGTATGTGGATACCGGCATGGGGAGTATTGGTGTGAAGTACACCAGAGCTGTAGAATTTATACAGGGTATACAAGAGATGAAAAACCTTTTCATCGAAGGGATCTATACTCACTGCTCATGTTCTGACGAAAGGGATTCAGAGTATACCAATCTACAAATAAAAAGATTCCGAGAGGTATTAGCAGCTCCTGAAACAATCAATATGGGTATTCCTTTAAGACATATGGCAAATAGCGGCGCCATACTTGGTTACTTTGATGCTTATTTTACTATGGTTAGACCAGGCCTGGCGTTGTATGGGTTATATCCTTCAGAAGAGGTATCAAGGGAGATTGGCATTCGACCTGTGATGAGCTTTAAGACAAGGATTATTCATATTAAGCATATGGAACCAGGGGATGTTGTCGGTTATGGCAGAGGGTACAGGATTAACCGACCTACCCGTGTTGCAACCCTTCCCTTAGGGTATGATGATGGCTATAGTCGATTACTCTCCAATCAGGGAAAGGTTATTATAAGGGGCGTAAAAGCATCTATTATTGGCCGTATTTGTATGGATCAATGTTTCGTGGATGTAAGCTATATAAAAGAGGTATCGGTAGGGGATGAAGTTGTGCTTTATGGTATTCAGGGGCGGGAGTCGATAGCTGTAGAATCGGTTGCGAAACAGTTAAACACCATCCCCTATGAGATTGTTTGTAATGTAAGCAAACGTGTACCGAGGGTTTATATTAATTGATAAGAGAAATTACCGTTTTTATACAAAATAGGGGAGGGGGTTATTTTCCTGCCGGTAGTATCTCTATTTACTGTGTCTATGGCTATGTTACGTCGTTATCCCCAATTTGCTCATCTTATATTTTAATATTCTTCGTGTTGTTTTTAGGAATTGCGCAGCTCTGGTTTGTCTGCCGTTTGCTTTTTGAAGGGCTTTTTCTATGATTTCTTTTTCTATACGAGAGACGATCTCATCAAGTGATTCAATTCCCGATAATTCAACTGGATTGGTTATATTATGTGAGGTAGTATAATCAAATTCTTTTCTGATTTCCAAAGGAAGGTGTTCGCCGAGAATGGCATCACTGTCCCCGTAAAGGGTAAGCACTCTTTCGATAACATTTTTCAATTCTCTTATATTCCCTGGCCATAAGTAATTTTCCAACAGCTTCATTGCTGATGGGTGAATTCTTTTTGCTTTGGAGTGGAATTCCTTTTTATATTTTTGAAAATAATGATTTATCAGAAGCGGGATATCCTCTTTCCTCTCCCTTAAGGGGGGTAAATCTATAGGGACAACATTTATCCGGTAAAATAAATCCTCACGGAATGTGCCTTTCGCAATTGCAGTTTTAAGGTCGACATTGGTAGCTGCAATTAACCGGACATCAATGCTTATTGTCTTCGTGCCTCCAACCCGCACAAACTCATATTCCTGTAAAACCCGTAAAAGTTTTGCCTGGTTTGCTAAACTCATTTCGCTGATTTCATCCAGAAATATAGTGCCACCGTTTGCCAATTCGAAACGTCCTGTTTTTTTATCGGTTGCATTGGTAAATGCACCCTTCTCATGTCCAAACAATTCACTCTCTAACAGGTTATCATGCAAGTTGGGGCAGCTTACAGCGATAAAGGGCTTGGCATTTCTTGAACTTTGCACGTGTATTGCCCGGGCAATAAGTTCCTTTCCCGTACCACTCTCACCCCGAATAAGCGCTGGAGAATTCCCTTTTGCTACCCTCATAACCGTGTCGACGATTTGTCTCATGGTAGGGCATTGTCCGATAATATTATTAAATTCGAAATCTTTATTTATTTCAGAGCGAAGATATGCTACCTCCTGCGAGAGTTCTCTTGAATGGAGTATTTTATCGATAATGAGTTTGATTTCTTCCACATCAAACGGTTTTACAATATAATCAGAAGCGCCTAGTTTCATGGAATCAATAGCTGTTTTAACCGTTTTTATCGCGGTGACTATTATGGTATCGATATCGTGATACGTTTTATTGATTTCTTTAAGGACGTCCAGTCCTGCCATTCCCGGCATAATAATATCGAGAATTACTAAATTAACACTCTCATTACGGAGGATTTCTAACGCTTTTAAACCATCATTGGCAGTAAGAACCCTGTAGGTATCTTTTAATATCATTCTAAACGATTCAAGTATTCCTATTTCATCATCAACTACCAGAATAGTTTTCATAATATTTGATACCTTATATTTGACACCTTACTTTATAATAATATTGAGAAGGTAACACATATTCTTACTTAATAGGAAAAGTAATAAAAAAAGAGCTTTAAACCTTTATTGGTTATTATCTTACATCATTATAACCTATCCTGATATATCACGACTTTTCATAGGTAAGCATTTTCTATTGTTGATGAGTCCAAAATAAGTAATTACATGATAATAAAGTAAATAAATTTGTCAAATATATTGTGTACAAATTTGCACAGATTTACACAGCGTTGTTTCGTAAATTGTATAAGTGTTTTGTTATCAACAACTTAAGAAAAACAAGGTGAAGGCTTAAACTCTTCTAAATTCAGTACTTATGAATATTTATGCAACAATGTTGATTCATAACCAATATCTGCTTTTGGAGTCTTATCCTACTGTGTTATCTCTCTGTATCTATCGTGTAAAAGTTTTGTTATAGGACCGGGGATAAGCTTTCCAATAGATTGTCCGTTCATTTTTGAAATGGGCATGATCTCTAGTAAGGAGTTAGTGATAAAGACCTCGTCCGCCTCAAGGACTGTTTCCATTCCAAAGAGCTTCTCCAAGGTACAAATATTGTTTTCTCTACAGAGCTTTAAGACAACCTTCCGTGTAATGCCCGGCAAAATATTGGCATTCAGGGATGGAGTAATAATAGTATTTCCCTGAACAATGAAAATATTACTTACAGCACATTCGGTAACATAGTTATCTGTATTGAGGATAAGTGCATCGTGAGCTTTCTCTTCTATTGCTTCTTTCTTTATAAGACAGTTAGCTAAGAAGTTGAGTGTTTTGTGACGTGAAAGAGGGCAGGTAGTACTCCTCCGGATATGGGAAGTGATAAGCGACATACCGTTTTTATATAACGATGCCGGGTAAGGCGTCAATGGTTTTGTGTGAATTACAAAGGTAGGGTTTATAATTTCCGCAGGAATAATTCCATGTGCCGCAAATCCACGGGAGAGTGTCATACGTACATAGGCATCCGTTAAATTGTTTGTAGTAAGAAGCTGTTCAATAATGTGTCGTATTTGCTGAGATGTATAAGGAAAAGGGATATCAAAATACTGTGCCGAATTTGAGAGACGTGTAATGTGATCGTCAATTCGGAATGGCTTTTTATTGTAAGTTCTCAAAGTTTCAAAAAGACCATCTCCATAAAGAAAACCCCGGTCCAGGGTGCTTATGTGTCCTTCAGTTTCTTCTATAATTTTATCATTTAAAAAGATAGCGTTGGACAATGGGCTTTACCAATTTTACACGTTCTATGATAACCGGTATTTTTCTATCGTGAATTACATAATTTTAAGGAATCAATGAGGGCCTTGGCCTTATGCATAGTCTCTTCGTACTCTTCTTCTTCGTCTGAATCGGCTACAATACCACTCCCAACCTGAAAGTATACTGTCTTACCCTTCATAACGAAGGTGCGTATAGCAATGTTAAGGTCCATATCTCCGTTAAATCCTATGTACCCCACAGCGCCTGTATAAACACCTCGTTTGGTAGGTTCAAGCTCATCAATAATCTGCATGGCACGGATCTTTGGTGCGCCGGTAATAGAACCTCCGGGAAACGTAGCCTTTAGCAAGTCTACTAAATCGTATCGTTCATGCAAATCCCCTTCAACAGTAGAAACCAGATGATACACGGTAGGGTAGGTTTCTAAAACCTTTTTTTCTGTCACATTAACAGAACCATAATTGCACACACGCCCCAGATCATTTCGTTCCAGGTCAGTAATCATGGTAAGCTCTGCATCATCCTTTGGGCTGGAGATTAAGGCCTGTCTCATGTGATCATCTGTTTTTTCGTCCTTACCGCGAGGCCGTGTGCCTTTAATAGGACGGGTCTGGACATGTCTGTTGCGGACCTGAAGGAATCTCTCAGGTGAGGAACTGATAATCGCAACATCATCAAAGGTTACATAGCAGGAAAACGGAGCCGGATTTACCGAACGCAATCTCTTATAAAGTTTATAGGGGGGGATAGCGATGTGAGTTTCTAACCGTTGAGAAAGATTGACCTGATACACATCGCCCGCCTTGATATAGTCTTTGATCTGCCTGATTGCGCCGAGATAGAGTTCTTTTGTAAAATTAAAACGGAATGTAGGTTCAGATAGTTCTAAAGGAGCGGGATGGTTTATGGTTTCAGATGTACTATCTGATTTTTTACCTAATACATGAGCGATTTGTTCTATCTTATCTTTTAGGGTATTATCAATACCGAAGTCTACTCCAACTATAGAGCATTTTCCCAGAACATGATCGTAAGAGATAACAATATCATAAAATCCCATATACATATCAGGTAGTCCCATATCATCAACGGCCTTGCTCGGTAATTTCTCGACAAAATGGCACAAGTCATAGCCAAGATATCCAACCGCACCACAAGGAAAGGGGATGGATTTTTGTATGGTTGTCAATGAGAACTGTTTTAATAATTCCCGAAGATGTTCAAAGGGATTTCCTTCAGTTTCTATGGTACCATCTTTGTCAGTCAGGGTAATCTTGCGATGCTTTGTCTTTATGGTTAAAAAGGGATCGAAACCGAGAAAGGAATATCTTGAAATTCCTTTGGCAGGCAAAGCGCTATCGAGAAAAAATAGGTTGGTATTGGAGACAAGCCGGCAAAACGCCTCAAAGGGGGGGCAGGCATCCTTGACCTCATGAACAAAAACGTCACCTGCTAGCACGTAGGTAAATCCATTTCTCTTTTGATAGTTATTTGACTCTCAATTATAGTAAAAAGATTAACGTTTGTTGTGTAATTCTAGATAGGGTCTAAATTTTTGTCAAGGTAAATTACTTGCACCGCTTCTTAAAAGACTGTTTTTCCTTGTTATTTGCCTTCGAGTATGCTAACATCAAAAGCGATTTCTCCCCTGAGTTGGAAAACATACATGATGTATTTGTTCTGTATCCGTTGCCACATAATTTCGGATTGAAATATGCAGGATTATGTCAATAAATACCTTGCACATATTGAGCACGACAAGAACTTTTCATTACAAACCTTGAGGGCATATCAGAACGATTTAAACCAATATCTTTCGTTTCTTAGGAATGAACGCTGCTGTGATCTTGGGAATGTAAGCCGGTTATTGCTGAGAAAGTTTCTTGCCTTCTTAAAAGAACAAGGGTATTCAAAAGCTACCATCGCAAGAAAATTAGTATCCATTCGGTCTCTTCACAAATATCTCTGTCGTGAAGGTATTTTAGAATTCAATCCTGTAGAAAATATCCGGACGCCGAAATTAGAGAGAAAGCTCCCTGAGTTTATGAGTGTCAATGATACTGAAGTGCTTTTAAATCAGCCCGATTTACACTCTTCACTCAGCATCCGCGATAGCGCTATGATGGAGACATTATACAGCACAGGCATCAGGGTAAGCGAACTGGTAGGGATTGATGTTGCAGATGTAAATTTTCTTGAAGGGGTTGTTAAAGTAAAGGGAAAAGGCAAAAAGGAACGTCTGTTGCCTATAGGAAATTATGCCTTAAACGCCATACGGTTATATCTCGATAAAAGAGGTTCAGATAATCAGGCGCTCTTTTTAAACAAGTGCGGGGGACGCCTCACGGACCGGAGTGTGGCGCGAGCGCTGGAAAAATACATAAAAAAGGCAGGGTTAAGCAGTAAAATTTCTCCTCATACCTTTCGGCATAGTTTTGCAACTCACTTGCTAGACCAGGGTGCTGATTTGCGCTTTGTCCAGGAGCTTCTGGGTCATGCCAATCTTTCCACCACTCAAATCTATACCCATATAACTACGGAACGGTTAAAACAGGTATACGACAGAACACATCCCAGGGCATAAAAGTAGGAATAGCTTTTCCATAAATTTAACGTATAGGAATTCAATATCTATTGTAGGGGCGAAGCATTTGCCGTTATTGGCCTAAAATACTATGTATACGCTGAACGGCAAATGCTTCGCCCCCTTGCCGCCTGGCCGCAAAACAAAAGTCGCCCAAGTCCTATTTTATATGGGTCCGTTTCTTGCCGTTTTGTATTTGATAATTTCTACTATTCTTGTTACAGTAACTTTATGAAAAATTTTTCTGTATCATTTCAGCAAAGTCCATATCTGTTAAAATACCGATTTTTCCCTTTTCGTGAATATCTGAAAGAGCAATTCCCTTATAAAGTACACAAGATATCGCTCCATGCCGGTTTTACGTGTCCCAATCGTGATGGACGTGTTGGTGTGGGCGGGTGTACCTATTGTGCCAATGAGAGCTTTAGTCCGAATGTCAAAGGACCTTATCTTTCCATAAAAGAACAAATCAAGAAAGGCAAGGCGTTTCATAAGCAGAGATACGGTGCTGAAAAATTTATCGCTTATTTCCAGTCCTTTACCAATACCTATGCAGATGTTGAAACTTTGAGATTATGTTATGAAGAGGCGTTAGCAGATAAGGATGTTATTGGGATTTCCATCGGTACACGACCCGATTGCATAACGGATGATAGTATAGACCTTATTAACGGCTATACAGAAAACTATCATGTATGGATTGAATACGGACTTCAATCCATACATGATGCAACCTTAAGGCGTATGAACAGAGGACATGACTACCGCACATTTCTCAACGCCATAAATCGTACAAAAAAAACTTGCATCCGCATATGCGTTCATGTTATCTTAGGATTGCCTGGAGAAACAAGAGAAGATATGATAGAGACAGCAAAGGCTGTTGCTGGATTGAATATACAAGGCATCAAACTTCATCATTTATATGTAGCGAAAAATACTGCGTTAGCTAAAGAATATTTTGAAGGTAAGATACAAACATTGGATATGAACACGTATATTCAACTTGCTGCAGACTTCCTGGAGCATATTCCATCAGATGTCACAGTCCAGAGGCTCGTGGGTGATACGCATGGCGATTTTCTTATATCGCCGGTATGGAAGGCTAGTAAAGCAGAGATTACTTCAGGGATAAGCCGGGAACTGGAACATCGGGGATCATATCAAGGCTGTTTGTATAAGAGTGAGATACCGGTAAGAACCAATCATTTAACCTCGGCGCCCGTTTTACATATACAGGGGCAAGATTCAAAAAAGCCAAAATTACATACCATAAACATATAATGCGGGCGTAATTCAGTGGTAGAATACTAGCTTCCCAAGCTAGGTATGGGGGTTCGATTCCCCTCGCCCGCTGGACAAAGATGTCCATAAAGTTCCGTCATATATGCCGTACTATGCCCAACCCACTTTGCAACTTCCCAAATAGATATTCCTGCCATTAAGCATTGACTAATAAAAGTATGTCTTAATGTATGTAAACCTATATCTGTTAATCCAACTTTTTCGACAAGTTCAATAAAGTTTCTACTTGCTCTATCCTCATGAATAATCTTGCCATCTTTCTTGAAACAATATTCATCACCATTTACACCGTTAAAAACAGATTCTAAATTTTTATGAAGTGGTAATATACGTTCTCCCTTCGATTTTATTGTAAAGTCCTGTTTGTTTTTGATATGAATTGTCATTTTGCAAATATCGATATCTTGATATTGAAGATAAAGCAATTCTCGGCGTCTCATTCCAGTATAAACAGCAGCTTTAACAAGATTTTCCAAATATGTACCTTTAGTAACATCTAATACCTTAGAAATCTCTTCTTTTGATAAGAAACGCTGTTTATTTTTCTGAATACCACGAATAGGATTTAACTTTTTAGCTGGATTATTATTAATATATCCAAGATTAACAGCAAAATTTAAAAGTGTACTAATTATTGTAATTGTATTTTTAACTGTATGAGGCTTGCGGAAATCAAGTAAATGCGCTTTATAATGCTCAAGGTGTGATACAGTAATTTGGTCCAGATAACTGATTCCCTGGTCTGTCATGTACTTAAGAAAATTATTTAATTTCCATTGTTTTGTCTGAAGCCAATCTTTACAAAAATTATTCTTATTCAGAAAAATATACTCTTGTATTATATCTTCAAGTTTTACTTTAAGATTGTTTTTAAGTTCATATTTACCAAGATATAATTCATTATATATTTTTCGTGCAAATTGAATTGCCAATTCTCTTGATGAGGTTTTGGTACTACCTCTGTATCTTACATTGTTAATATAAAAGTCATAATACCATTTACGATTTCTTTTATGTAATCCGAAGTCCATCTTTGCTTTTTCTTTTTTTTGAATCCTAAGAGGCAAGGTTTTGATTATTTTTTTGGAACAGCTTAGAGCTGATGTTCCAAAAAAATAAATCAAAGTGGTATATAGATAAAAAATTTTCTGGAAAAATAGCCCAGAAAATTTTTTACACAAGTAATTATCTCTATCAAGTACCAGCAAACATTATCAATAAAAAGTAATACGCTAACGCGCTTACTAAGCCCCTGACGTAACATACCTACATTCTGACATGACATGCGTATAAGTATGGACAAGGCAATTTCATCACAAGTAATCCCAAGAAGTTT
>NZ_SZPP01000063.1:0-26339 GCF_030263775.1 Candidatus Jettenia sp. AMX1 | reverse complement strand
ATATCTTCCTGTCCGGATTCCGGGTCTCCGGCTTTTTGAAAATTATCCTACGGATTCTCCACACGGATCTTTTTCTGCCCCCCTTGCAAGACACTCGAATAATCATCCTTTCCTCCCTTTTCTAAACTTATACTTCTTTCCCCCCTTTTTTAAAGGGGGGTTAGGGGGGATTAGAGGGGAATATTGGACACACATTGCTCTTTCTCCAGGGGGATAGCCTCCTTTTTCATGGAACATTATTCTTAGCTTGATGCATATGCCTTACCGCACCCGTCAAATACATACACGGGGAAGATAGCAACCCTAAAGGGTTGCCCTACAGAATTGAAATTCCTTAACGTTAAATTAGATTTTGACAACTACAGAAATTATCATATTCTGAAAATTTTTTATCATACTCTGGTTTTTGAAGGAAATAAGTAATTCCCCTTTTTAATTTTTTTCTTCTATAAACCAAAGATTTTTATGAGCAAAACCCATAAATATGGGTAAATATTTTATCATTAAAATCTGAAAATTCAAGCACTTATGATCTATTTTCAAAATACATATTTTGTGCAACAATTTTTTAAAAAAATATGTTATAAATAGCGGAATTAACATATTTTATAAATCTTAATTCAAAGTAGGAAAACCCAAACATGGACAAATTTGAATATAAAATTAGCTATCTTCCCGATATAAATCCTGAGAATTTTATTGGTGAAGATGATTTTAATGATGGGGAAAGCCTTGAGGAAAAGGTAAAATACAAGGACTATGACCCCGTTCGTCTCTATCTGAAAGAGATGTCCCATTTGCCCTTATTATCCCGTGAAGAAGAATTCCATCTGGCAAAGAAGATAAAGGTTATAAGCCGGTTACTTCACAGAAGGGTGCTGAATTTTGATTATGCCCTGGAAAAATACTTACATATTCTGGAGGAAGTAGAAAGCGAATCGGACCTTGTTCAATTTATCGATACAACGGTAACAAAAGATCAAAGTAAAAACGAGAGGGTTGAACAAATCTGCACAGTTACCGGAAAAATCAGAGAAATAATTGAAGCAAATCGGAGAGACTATGAAAAGATTAACAAAGGAACCGTTCCGGGATACGTAAAAACCAGAACTCTCAGGAATATAGCAGCCAGGAAAAGAAAAGCAACCAGAGAATTAGAGGCTATGCATATTCGTACAGAAACAATATTGCCCGTTATGAGACAACTATTAGATGTCTTGTCTGAACTGGTAAGATTTGAAGAACAATCAAGGGGTTCGCATCGTAAGAAAGAATCTTACAAAAAGCTTCTGTACAGTATTGATGAAATAAAAACACTTTTAATAATTCCTGTTGAAGAAATAGAGAAGGCTATTCATATGATTCATTCCATTTACCATGCATATGAATCTGCCAGGAAAAGATTCTCTGAGGGCAATTTAAGGTTAGTGGTAAGTATCGCAAAAAAATACCGGAAACGCGGTCTTGCCTTTCATGATCTTATCCAGGAAGGAAATACGGGTCTTATGAGAGCTATCGATAAATACGATTACCGTATGGGCTTCAAATTTAGCACGTATGCTACCTGGTGGATTAAGCAAGCGATTATCAGGGCAATAGACGATAAAGCAAGGACAGTACGAATCCCTGTGCATATGACAGAAGTAATTAACAAAACAACGCAGGTGTTAAAGAACACCCATTGGAATCTTGACAGAAAGCCTAAGTTAGAAAGCATTGCAAAAGAAGCAAACATTCCTCTTGCAGAAGTTTTCAGGGTATTTCGAATTGCATCGAGACCTATCTCACTAGAAAATCCTATTGGGAATGATGGTGAAACAATGTTTGAGGATTTTATCCAGGACAAAAAGACGGAATCGCCGGTCTTTTTGGCTCACCAATCTTTGCTTAAGGAGCAGTTAGAAAAGGTCCTTAATACCTTAAGTCACCGGGAACGCGAAGTGATTAAGCTGCGTTTTGGTATCGGTGATGGCTATACACACACCCTGGAAGAAATCGGGAAGAGGTTTAATATAACAAGGGAGCGAATTCGCCAAATCGAAGCCATCGCTATTCGTAAACTTCAACACCCACTACGAAGCAGGAAATTAGAAGGGTTCCTCGAAGGGGCTATGGCAAATTAGAGAGATGTCTTACCTTTGATAGAGGCTTCATTTTATATGAAGCCTCTCTATCTTCTCATATCTCAAATGAAATGATACTACTTAACCTTCTCATGTTTCCTTCGCCGTCGTTTCAGAAGATATTTTTTTCTGTTTAATCTATGCTTTTTTTTACCAGCAAAACCATTTGCCATATCAATCCTCTTAACAGTTTACTATAAGATAAAGTATAAAATAAGTATTATATTTTACCAATAACAAATCCTGGGTTCAATAAAATAGTATTTATGCTGATAAATATTTGCACGATACCATACCAAAATCGATTGAGAAGTTTTTTCCAAAAACAATTGTTAAAAAAAGATTTGCATCTTATTAAATCGTCTGTTAACATTAGCTTACACCTGAAAGGTATTCATTGGTATTTCATTTTTATGAGGTATAAATATTATGGCAAAAAAAGCCAATACAAATAAAATGGGTTGCTCGTTTTGTGGCAGGAACTATGAGTCAGTAAGCCGTTTAATTCAAGGCAATACTAATATTTTCATTTGTAATGAATGTGTTGAGGCTTGCCATATACTTCTTAAAAAAGACCAGAAACATGTTCCTATTAAGCCTCTGGGGAAAATACCTACTCCTACACAAATAAATGGAATATTAGACGAGTATATTATAGGCCAGGAAAAAGCAAAAAAGACACTTGCCGTTGCTGTTTATAATCACTATAAACGTTTGATCACAAGTTCCAGCAACGAAGGAGTTGAATTAGAAAAGAGTAATATATTGCTTATAGGGCCTACTGGTTCCGGCAAGACACTTTTAGCTCGTACCCTTGCTAAGATACTTGACGTGCCCTTTGCAATCGCAGACGCAACAACACTTACTGAGGCTGGCTATGTAGGGGAGGATGTAGAGAATGTATTATTGGCATTATTAAGAAATGCAGATTTTAACCTCCAGCGAGCTCAACAGGGAATTATCTACATAGATGAAATTGATAAGGTTGCCAGAAAAAGTCCTAACCCATCCATCACAAGAGACGTCTCTGGTGAAGGAGTTCAACAGGCATTATTAAAAATGCTGGAAGGTACTGTGGCTAATGTACCTCCTCAAGGGGGAAGAAAGCATCCGGAACAGCAGTACATCCAAATGGACACAAAAGATATTCTCTTTATTTGTGGTGGCACTTTTACCGGTATAGAAGAGATTATCAGAAGAAGAATCGGAAAAAGAAACATTGGGTTTAATGCCAGGAGTATTGATAATGATAATAAAGATGAACCCCTTAGTAACCTCCTGAATAAGATAGAAGTTGAAGATATTATTAATTACGGAATGATTGTTGAGTTCGTAGGCCGACTACCAATCCTCGCCCCTTTAATGCCACTTACACAAGATGATCTTATCAAGATCATGACAGAGCCCAAAAATGCCCTGGTAAGGCAATATCAAAAATTCTTTGAGATGGAGCAAGCAAAACTAGAATTTTCTCATGAGGCATTATTAGAGGTCAGCAAAAAGGCATTTGAAAAGCAGACAGGCGCAAGGGCCTTACGGTCAGTATTTGAGAGTTTTATGCTCGATGCCATGTATCATTTGCCTTCCCATAAGGAAAATGTCTCATTTCTTGTCACACCTGCCGTTGTTCGTGGTGAAACACCCCTGATGGCACAAAAATATAGAAAGACTGCATAGATGGTCATTTACACTCAGAATCAAGAGATTGCTTCAGACAATACCCTTGCAATGACACGTTAAACACAACACGAACAAACCATGTCCCTGTAGGGATCGTTTGTCTGTGCCACCCTGAAAACCGCTTACATACAATGAAAATTCTTATACAATCAAGCTATGGCAGTTCAATCGAGGACGACTGAACCAATAAGAAAGAAGATATGATCAGAATATCTTTTTTAGCTCTATATTTAACCCCTTGAAATAAGGGGATTTGAAAATATCACCTTTGTAGTACGTATTACAGAGTATGAAGTTGTTGTCTTTCAGGGTATAAACTTCAATTAACTCTTCTGTAGGATACACAATCCAAAATTCTTTAACACCAAACTTCGCATACAAGTTCTTCTTCTGTACCAGATCCCTGTGAGCGGTATTTTCTGAAATTATCTCAACAACAAGATCGGGTGCCCCCTGAATATTTTTTTCACCTATAATATTTAATCTGTCTTTTGAAATAAATAAAATATCGGGCTGAACGACATTGCTGTTATCAAAATAAACATCACACGGAGCATCAAAGATTTCTCCCAGATTGTTTGCCCTGACAAACCTCAATAACTCAAATTCAAGCTCTCTTGAAACCGATTGATGTTTTGGGGTTGGTGAAGGTGTCATGAGCAATACCCCTTCAATAAGTTCATATCTCGTATCATCAGATGTTTTAAGATAATCCTCATAGGTATATCTTTTCTTTTCAATAGTGGTTTGTGCCATAAAAGATTCCTCTGGGAAATGCAAAATTTTTAAAAATTTTCCTATTCTTACACCATTCTTATTTCGTTACCAGCATAAGTCTTTTTAATTCAATTTCAGCATCCCCTTTTCTCTTAAGCTTGTTGTAGAGAGATGCAAGATTTTTATGAATAATAGGGTTAAACGGATTAATACTATTTGCTTGTGACAAAATTTTTACAGCGGCATCGTACTCACCTTTGCGTTGATAAAGTTCACCAAGTGAAATATAGGTAGTAGAATACTCCGGATAATATTCAAGGGCAACCTTTAAGATTTCTTCAGCCTTCGTATATTGGGTATCCATTATATAAGACATGGCTAATTTATTCTGAATTTGCGGTGATATATTGTTAGCCTTCCTGAATGCCTTCTCATACTCTACAATTGCCGCACTATGTAATCCCTCCCGGCGTAAGAGATCGCCAAGGATAGCAAATCTCCTGGCATCTTTTACCTCTATTTCGGCAACGCTCTCTATATCATCTACCAATGATGATGATTCCTTAAGCCTTGTAGGAAGCACTTGAATACCATGAACCCTCCGGAACTTCTTTTGCTTTAAATCTTGCAGCCAATTTTTTTCAAATTCATCAAATGGAACTCCTATTGCCGATAGTATTGCATCTTCCGTTGATTTTCCCTCTTTAATACTATCCAGAATTGTTGTTAATAAAGGATAGCCACCACGATTGAACAGATAATCAATTACGGTAAATACTTCAGCAAAAGCAAGGGCTGTATCCTCTTTCTTTTTCAATTTTGCAAGGGAAGGGTGCATTTGCCTGAAGGTAATAAAATAATCTTTTTCTACCGCTTCGGCCAGTAAACTTTCCAAAGAAACGGGAAGCTTGGGTGATACACCCTCAAACCAGCGTTCTTCTTCATATTTGGCAATACCCTCATGAAGCCAAATAGGCACACGATTATAAGTCTTTTTCATGATTACATAGTGTACGTACTCATGGGTTAGGGTATCAAGCCATTGATATCCTCTCGGCTGGAGACGCGGACTTGTGATAATTACACGGTTAAATAAGCAAATCGCTACGGTGCCGGAGGTTTCTATCTCTTCTTTGGTAAGGGTTGAAATAGCACAAAAACTTTCTGCATCAGGAAATACTTCAACGAGAATTGGCTCCTTTGGGAAGTACCCGAGATCATTGCCAATAGCATGATAAGCCTTTTCAAGGGTTTCTAAAGCATAGTCAGCGAGTATAGCGTCCTTGTCTTCGTTATATCGAAATAAGAAGTGCTCGGTTTTAATTTCTTTGAACTTGCTCGTTGTTTGATAAATCTTATCTACAAGATCATAAAACGCCCGGCCTCTTTGAGCAATCTCAGGTTCTTGTAATGCATCCTTTAAAAATGATAACGCCTCCTGGTAATTCCCCTCATAGAATCGTACTTCACCCGCAAAAAAGCGCACATAGGGGTTTTCCGGAGCAACCGAAAGCAGATTACTGACAACAGTTGCTGCTTCCCCAATTTGCCATGTCTGTAAACATTCCTCTCCGTAGTTTATTTCATCAATAACATCAAAAAATTTTTCCCCCTGAGCAATAGCCTTAAACTCAAATAATATAAGAACTACTGCGATAGATACAATGGTAATACATATTTTTTTCATCTTTTATCTCTTCATAAAGAGTAGGGCAAGGCTTCAGCCTTGCTTCCCTTACCTGAATACGTGCATATAGGATAGCAACCCTAAAGGGTTGCCGCCTTACAGAATTGAATTTTCTATACTATATTTTATGTAATAATGAGGCATTCGGCTTCCAATCAGACCTATTGAATATTAATCAACCAATCGCTGATAATAATCTCTATTGAGATCTTTATATTTTTCTGGTAACCCTTCTTTTAATGCATCCAGAATATCTTGCCGAAACTCTTTTGGTACCTTGTATGCTTCTTCCGAAGGTATTTCAACTTTTTCTGTAGAAGCGCCAAACTGGCCTTCTTCCATTCGGCCACGGAAAGGTCTTGGCATTGGCATAGGCAAACCGGCCCCCATCATTCCCTTTGAAATACGTTCCTTTGCCATCTCCATACCTTTCTTCGCCTCGGCAAGGCGGTACAGCGATTCTCTTTCATCAATAACAGAACCCTGGGCATCATGCTTTTCCAACTTTTCCTTTGCCTGTCCCATGGATTTCGATGCCATATCAAGCTGTTTGTCTGCATTCTCATCCATAAATGGATTTTGCTGAGAAAGTTTATCCGCCTTTTCTCTAAGCTCTTCCGTCTCTTCCTGAAGTTCCTGCTGTTCCCTGGCATATTTTTCTAAGGTATTCTGGTCTTCTTCCGTCAAACCGGAAAGCTGCTGTTCTTCAAGCGTTTGTATCATAGATTCAAGATCGTTAACGATTTGCTGGTTCAGGTTGGCAGCGTCGTTAACCTTCTGGGATACCTCAAGATCTTTCTTTGGTATATCCTCTTTCTGGGTAACTTTTTGCCTCAGGATATTTTGCGTACGATTATTCCACTGATTCAAATTTTGCGATAATTCCTTTGCCAGATTCAATGATTCCTTTGCATCCCACCCCTTTAGCATCTCTTCTAAATGGGAAATTGTTTCATCTGTTTGCGGCAGTTCCCGGGACAGCGAAAGAAAATTCCTCAGCAACGGATCTTTGTTAATTTCCCTGTTCAGCTCGGCATTTTGTCCAAATAGTTCGGATAATTTTTCAGATTCCTCCTGGAATTGATCAATATCATCATCACTGCCAAATAGTTCGCTTAACCGGCTTGCCATCGCATCTCTTTCCTCTGACATACGCTTCAAGTCGCGATTTACCCGCAGATATTCCTGCAACAAGGTGTTTTTAGCCAGGATATCTTTGGTTTCCATGAGGTCTTTTTTAATCATGCCCAATCTCTTTTCCTGTTTTTCAAAAAATGAAGGAAAGGTCTCGTTCATCGATTCTGATGCGCGTTTCTGGATATCTTTCTTCAAGGTATCAGTATTTTCCGTAAGCTCTCTTTCCTTACTTTCTAATTCGGATATTTTATCTGATAATTGACTAGTCTCCTTCAGCATATCATTATAGGATGAATCTGCAAAATTTTGCGCGGAAGACTTCATCTGATTCATCATTTCCTGAATACTGGAAAGGAGTTTTTGCGCAGCTTGGAGGGCTGCATTCAGGTCTCCCTTATTGAACGCATCTTTCATAGCATCCATTTCTTTCATAAGATCGTTCTGCTCAATTTTTTTGAGGGCATCTGCATTAAAGAATTCATCCATATGCTCCCCCTGCGCCATCTTCATAAGCTTCTCCATCATTTGCTGAATAGTTTCCTCAATTCGCTTCAGTTCTGACAATACCTTCTCATTGAGTTTTGCATCCTCTCCCTTACGTAGTGTATCAAGCAGTTTTTCAATATTGTTTTGAGATTGAATAAGATTCTTTCCCGTGTCTACAACATCCTCAAGCTTTTGCTTTTCTATCATCTCGTTCAAAAAGAGAATACCCTGTTCAACCTCCGCCACTTCTTCATCCTGAACTTTCTGCAATTCCTTCAGCAAGGAAACAGGCATTTGATTTTCGACTACTTCCCGTATTGACTGAAAAATAGCGGTCTGCTTTTTATCAGTAACATTCCGGAACTTATTTTTGAGGTTTTCGAGAGAATAATATACACTGTAATTTGCCATAGTATCGTCTTGCATCCTTACTAAAACTTCGGTAAACAACCCTATGATTTTCCTCGCCTGTTCCTGGATACCTTCCTGTATCATCGCTAAATAATCTTTCGATGAGCACTTTTCATCATCGACTCTCTTCGTTAAATCATCGGATAACATATGCAGCATTTCCTGCAATAATGCTTCCTGCAGTTGAATAAGTTCCTGATGCTTCTTTTTAGAACTATATATCTCTAAATAATATATTTTGGAATTGCTAACTTTTGGGCCTGATATCGTATCATTATCCTTTACTTCTACATGGTATGCAATCTTATCGTCCGGCCGCAGACCCAATTCGCTAAGCGACCATACGTAAGCCCCACTATACTGATTTTGTTTCCTGCGAAAACTGTTGAGTGTTTTTGGCTTCCTTTCGTTTTCCTGCTCAAATACAAGGGTAATTTCATCTATGCCGAAATCATCTTTAGCTGTGTACCTGATATCTACCGTATCTTTTTCATTAACCGTAATATCTTTTCCGGGAGAACTGATAGACACTTCAGGGTACTGATCTGATTCCAGTTGTATGGTATGAGAAGCCGTATCTTTAAAAATCCTGCCGGTTGAGTCAGTAGTCTCAAAAACATATGTCCCGCTTTCAAACAATGATAAAGTACCTCTCATGGTTTTACCATTTTCTATCACCAGGGGAATTCTCGTTGAATCATTAACAACAATCCCTGCAGATGCTACAGGCCGATCACTGGTTGCGCTAATCTGCACCTCACTCCCCTTTAACGCTTTGATTTCACCACTGGTGTTGTAAAGAGTTTTTGACTGCAATTCTGAGTACAGAGGATATCGATAAACTATGGTAATATCTCCAATAACGGGACATGAATACACAACGGGTCCTTTCTCATCAATATCTCTTCCACTGCCAAGGTAGCTAAAAAGAAGTGGTATATTTTTATTCAGGTATGAGCGGTTGAATACATACATCGTACCGAAAGCAAGCGCAGAAACAATAAGAACTGCATAGCAAAATCGCGGAAAACCTTTACTAATCACACGGTTAATATCCAAAGACCTTAGCTGATTTGCCGTGTTATCCACAAGCAGAGAGATCATTTGCCCGGAGTATTTCACCGCATTCTTCCGTGATGTATCCCTGGTCAATTGAATCGAACTTATGAGGGTATTATTTAAAGAAGGATACCTTTCTTCTATCAGAAGCGCAATTTTCTCTTTACTGAATAAGGAAAGCAGGGGAAGCAGCAGCACCCTTAAAAAAACAAAGGATAGTATAAAAAGACTCCCCATATAAAAAATAAAAATCCCGTAGGGGAACCATAAAAGGGCGTAGATACCGATTGCGCCTACCATGATGATAAACAGGCATGCAGAAAGCAGAAGAGCTGCTCCTCCTGATACTCTGCTTATCATAGCCTTTTTACAAACCGCCCGTAAAGATAATCTTATGGTGTTATAGCTATCCTGTGACTTAGTATCTCTGGAGCTGAGAAAGATAATAAAATCAACAAAATCCGTAAGGGTTTGTTTGTATTTTAGAAATAATTTTTTTATAAATTTGATTATACCCGAAGACATGATATTACCCCCTTTTCATACACAAATTTAAGGTTATGCCTTGAGTGTGCATTTGTCAAACAAAATTTTCTTATTTTCATAGCACAGATTTAAAACCCGGGGGTAGCCTTCACCCCATATGCATCAAGTTATCGTTTAGCCAAGGGTGGCACTGACAAACTCTGTTTGTCAGTGTGGTATATTCCCTATCCACGTTGGCATTTGAAGCAATCACGGACAAACTCCGTTTGTCCGTGCCACCCTGAAACCCGCTTACATACAATGAAAATTCCTATACAATCAAGCTAAAATATGGAAACGGTGAAAAATAGCAAATCATCCGTAATCCCCCTTGGTCCCCCTTTAAAAAAGGGGGAAATGGTACATGTTTTAGAAAAGCGGGAAAAAAGAAGTCTCCCTTTAGAAAAGCAGGAAACCCCGTTCCCTCTTCTCTAAACTTATCCTTCTTTCCTCCCTTTCTAAAGGGGGATTAGAGGGGATTAGAATGATAGCTTCCATCTGAAGTTTTAGATCTGCAACCTGAATCGCACTGAAGTGCAGAGGAGAAGGGATGTATGCAGGGTTTACTAGCTGATCCCGGTTTCTTGTACTACCCAATCAAGATAATTCTTTGAGACATGGCTAAGAGGTATAGCAATAATTTCTGGAACTTCGTAGCTGTGTATTTGTCTGATACGTTTCTCTACGATATCAAATTTGTCGTCTTTTGTTTTCAATATCATTAACACTTCATGCTCAGCACACAACTTACCTTTCCACTTAAAGATAGATTCAACCGGCTGAACAATGTTACAACAGGCAATGTGGCCTTCTTCTACAAGGACGTTGCCAATCCTTCTCGCCTCTTCCAGTGATTTTGCTGTCGAAAAAATTATAATGACTTTTGACATACCGTTCCAAATTACCTCAACATTATCGTAACTACTCAAAATAATGCAGGGTCGATATGTATCGATGCAGGCCAAGGCTTCAGCCTTGCATCCCTCGCCTGAATACATACACACGGGATAGCAACCCTAAAGGGTGCCCTACAGAATTGAAATTCCTATGCACTTAATCAGAGCAAACACAAGATCCTTCTCTGCCATAGTTTACGCATTACCTCTGCTCAGTTCTCTCTCGACCGTCTGTTTATCGCACATACCGCCATGTCTTTTTAAACAGGATTCTATCTCTCTTCCCCCCTCTTCATCACGTGTCACATACACTAACGTACACCGGCATCCATGAGCGCTTTTACAACCTGCATGCGGGGGTTTTATCGTATGCAGCATCTTATGATTGGGCAGCAGGTATCGCCCGTCTAATGTCATACACACATCGCAGGTACCACCGTCTTTAACTGCTAAATAGAAGACATAGGCAATTTCTTTCAGCTGCATATCAGCTACCTCTGCCTCTTTATATGTTCTTCTGCGATCCTGATGGATAGTTCTCGTTGTCCTGCCTTTTAAACTATTTTTTATGAGATAATATATGACACAGACAATGATAAAAAAAATAATAAAACGCGTCATGTATTATACAGTACCTTTAGGATTTCTTAACATAAACAAAAACAACCCTCCCATTACCAGTACTGTTTGCGTTAAGATAATACTTCTAATCCATATCGCAAAACATTTCCATACCAGCTCAATCCCTTGTATCTGTTCAAACGCATGCGTAACGCGCCGAAAGGTATAAATAGCGATGATAAAGATAAAGACTGCCATACTCATGATGATAACCGTCTTCAATTTTTGTCTCATGGTTATTGATCTCTCAACTATCATGTTTATCAAAGGTAACAATTACCTTTTCAGATTCCTTTTTTTTCCTTACTATTTCTAAATCACTTTCCCTTTGCTTATTCGAATTTACATCCATGGCCCTTTTATATTCAAAAACCGCTTCATCCAGCATACCTTTCTGCTCATAAACATATGCCAAATTATAATGGGCATCTTTATTTTCAGAATCGGTAACCGTTTTCCTGAATTCATCGATAGCGTCATCTACCATATTTTTACTCGCATATGCCAATCCCAGATTAAAATGGGTTTTTGCCGATGCAGGGTTTAATTCCGACAGTTTCTTCCATGTAGAAATCGCATCATCATAGAGACCTTGTTGGAAATAGAGTACGCCCAGTTTATTGTATGCCTCCGGAAAATCCGGATTGGATACAATTGCTTTATTGTACAGAACCGTAGCCTTGTCGAACAAGCCTTTATCGGCATAAACCTCACCGAGCTTATAAAGGGCGTGGGTGTTATTTGGATTGGTCTTTACGATATTTTCATATTCCAAAATTGCCTCATCACAGAACCCCTTCCCACGATATGCCTCGGCAAGACCAAGCCGGACTGAAATATTGAAAGGATCTTTTGCAAGAACCTCCTTATATACCCGTATAGCCTCATCCAGCATTCCTTTCATCGCATACGTATGACCAAGATAGCTCGGAGCCATCATGTCATTGGGGTTTTCATGAATGACTTTTTTAAAAGACGTTATGGCCTCATCCAAAAATCCTCTGGTATACTGACCATATGCAGAAATATTTCCCGCAGAAATTTCTTTGCTCGCTATTTGGTATGCCTGGGTCTTTTCATATACTCTTTTCTCTTCACTGGCTAACTCCAAATTTCTCTTGGCTTCCATATCTGTAGGATTTATTTTTATCGCCACAGTATGCTCCGCTATTGCCTCATCGAACATATTCTTATTCCTGTATGCGAACCCCAGATTATCATGCGCCTTTGAATACTCAGGATTGCACCTGATTGCCAGTTTAAATTCAGCAATCGCCTCATCAAACATCTTCTTCCTGCAATACGCCACACCTAAATTGTTATGCGCTTCTGCAAAATCTGGTTTAACCACAAGAGACCTTTGGAATTGAACAATTGCCTCATCGATCATATCCTTATTCACATAACTTGCGCCGAAATTATTAAACTCCATCGCTAATTGATATTTGTCACCTTCGCTGACATGATTTTTTTTATCCGCTGAGGCACAACCAAGGAAGCTCAGAAAAATACAGATACTTACAAACGCTCTTTTCATGTATAGGTATCCTTTCACATTAACCATTTTGAAAATCCCCTGGTCATAATTATAAAAACTTCTTTTTACGGTATTCAATTGTATCATGATATTTTATGAAGAAAAATGAAAAACTGTGTATCTTTAAAGAGATGTATCTCTACAAATATGCATTATTACTTTATAGGGAATCCGCAGCAAAGTCAATGATAAAACCCGTGGTACTTTAAATACAACGAATGAATTCTTCTGTACTTCATTTAAAAAAGATATTATACTCGACAAACGAAACAATCCTACTACTCTCGCTCTTTTTCGCAATGCATTCCCATCTGAGAAAATTGCGAGAAAAGACTCAAAACTATACACTATTTCAAAAATTTCTCAAAAATTTCTTTTTACCTAGTAAAATTCATAAAAACGAAAGGAAGAAAAATTGGTAAAAACAAAAAAGCACTTGACTTCCAAATTGGAAAAAAGCCCTACAGGAATTCAGGGGTTTGACGAGATTACCGAAGGTGGAGTACCGAAAGGGCGTCCCACACTTATCTGTGGAGGACCTGGATGCGGTAAAACCCTCTTCGCAATGGAATTTCTCGTAAGAGGCGCAACCATGTTTCATGAACCAGGTATTTTCGTCGCTTTTGAGGAGAATTCAGAAGAGCTTACGCAGAACGTATCATCATTGGGCTTTCACCTGGAAGAGCTTTCTGCACGGAAAAAGATCATTCTTGATTATATTTATATCGACCGGAGCGAGATTGAAGTAACGGGTGAATACGACCTCGAAGGGTTATTTGTACGACTTGGCTATTTGATAGATTCCATAGGAGCAAAAAGGGTCGTGCTCGATACCCTGGAATCACTTTTTGCAAACCTGCCGAATGAGGCCATACTCAGGGCGGAACTCAGAAGGTTATTCCGATGGCTCAAGGAAAAAGGAGTCACTGCGGTAATTACCGCTGAAAGAGGCGATAGATCGCTTACACGTTATGGGCTTGAGGAATACGTTTCTGATTGCGTTGTCCTGCTTGAACATATCGTTATAGAGCAAGTAGCTACCAGACGACTACGCATAGTAAAATACCGGGGGTCATCGCATGGAACAAATGAATACCCCTTTCTTATTGACAGGACCGGAATCTCCGTTCTCCCTATAACCTCACTTGAGCTGAAACACACAGTAACGAGCGAGAGAATCTCAACGGGCATAGAACGCCTGGATGTTATGCTCGAAGGCAGGGGCTATTATGCCGGCAGCAGTATCCTCGTCTCCGGAACGGCTGGAACCGGAAAGACAAGTATCGCAGCTCATTTCGCAAATTCTGTAAGTAAAAACGGTCAAAAATGTCTCTATCTGGCATTTGAGGAATCAGAAAATCAAATAATACGAAATATGCACTCTATAGGATTAAATCTCGGGCAATGGGTTAACAAGGGACTATTGCAATTTCATGCTACCCGCCCTACATTTTACGGGATCGAGATGCATCTGGTAAAAATCCATGATGTGATACAGGCTTTTAATCCGGACGTCGTTATATTTGACCCCATCACAAATCTGATCACTATAGGGGGCGCAAAAGAGGTTAAGTCAATGCTGACTCGCCTTATTGATTTCTTGAAGGAAAAAAGAATAACCATACTTATGACAAATCTCTCTCATCAGGGTACCCCAGAAGAAACCGAGATCGGGATCTCTTCCCTGGTGGATACATGGATTCTCCTTCAGGATATAGAAATGAATGGAGAACGCAATCGCGGCATGTACATCTTAAAATCTCGCGGTATGGCGCACTCAAACCAGGTACGAGAGTTCCTGTTGACACCTGAGGGAATAAAACTCCAGGATGTTTATATCGGTGAAGGCCAGGTCTTTATGGGTTCATCAAGATTAAACCAGGAGGCCAGGGATAGAGCCAACGCCTTACTCCGCAAGCAGGAAATCGAGAGAAAACAGCGCGATCTTGAACGGAAACGGGAACTTGTCGAATCACAAATTGCAGCCCTTCACGCTCAATTTCAGACAGAGGAAGAGGAACTCAAGATGGCAATCGAACAGGAAAAAACACGTGAGGACATATTTCTCAGAGACCGCAAGCAATTATTAAAGATGAGGAAAGGGGATATTGAGGCTGTACCGCTAAATCAGAAAGGGAAAAAAGAATGAAAGAGCGCAAAGGAAAGATTACCGGCAAAAAGACGATAAAGAAAAAAATAGCTTCCGGAACAAGCAAAAAGGTAAAAAAAGGGAATGATGCCTGGAATCTGCGATTATATGTAGCAGGACAAACTCCAAAATCCCTCACGGCTTTAATGAACCTGAAGAAAATATGCGATGAGCACCTGAAAGGCAAATATCACATCGAGGTGATAGACCTTTTGAAGAACCCGAAACTTGCTAAGGGAGATCAGATACTGGCCATTCCAACTCTGGTAAGAAGGCTTCCGCCTCCTTTAAAAAAGATACTGGGAGATCTATCGGATACGGAACGAGTCCTTGTAGGGCTCGACCTTCTCCCCTATAGTTAATTCACTTAGCCGGTTCAATCGTCTTCGATTAAACCATACGGTCGAACTCATCAAGAGGATTTAAGCTCATGTCCTCATAAATAACCATGCCAACCGTTTCGAGGCTGTCCAAAAAGGCTAAGAGCCTATCCGAAAACCCCTATAAGCTACAGAAAGAATGTGTTTCAAAAGAGGTTTTCGGATAGACTCTAATAGTTAGCGCGCCAAACGAAGCTCAGGGCAAAACAAAGGAGAAGTAATCCCCCTGATCCCCCTTGAGAAAAGGAGGAAATAGTGAAATTCCCCTTTTCTCAAGCATTCACCATTTTTCCCTTTTCTAAAATACTTCCACATCTCCTCCTTTCCTAAAGGGGGATTACGATGCTTCAGTTGCTTCTCCTTCGCAATGGGGCATAATACTATCTTTTTGGACAGGCCGGGCTTTAAGATTTTAAAGATTTTTTTCATGGCAATACTGGAGAGACCTTGTATAATTATCAATTGTCATACCTACACAAGTGCAGATAAGAATAGCTTCTTGAGTTCTCTGTATGACCTATGGCTTTTGAACGAACACCCGCTAGCAAATACTTACGGAATCGAGAACATTGAACACATAGAATTATTCAAATAAGGTGTGAAATGGTGTAATAAGAATTGAATTCCTTCTCTGATTTTTCAAAAAATAAACCTTTATGGAATCCAGATAAATAATAACGTGTGTGTATTCACATCCTCCGCTTTCGCAAAGACGCCCTGCAAAGATTGCTCCATACCTGGTAGGGAAAATTGCGCGATAATCCATCCTTCTTTTGAGTAGCTACAAGTTAGCAAAAAAATTATATTTGAAAGGAAAGCATATGGCAAATCAGAACTTAGAAAAAGCCATAAAGGACTTTGCAAAGATCCTCCAGGAATCTTTGCATGAACATTTCTCCTTCAGGCTTTACGTGGCGGGCACCTCAAAGAAATCGTCAAAAGCCATAATGAATATAAAAAATTTTTGTGAAAAATATCTGAAAGGGCGTTACGAGCTGGAGGTCATGGATATTTACCAGCAACCTAAATCCTTGCTGGATGAACACGTGATAGCGGCCCCTACACTTATCAAGAAACTACCACTTCCTTTGAAAAAATTAATCGGGGATATGTCAAATATGGACAGTATCCTCATAGCGCTTGATATAAAACCACGGAAAGAAAGAGAGAACGATAGAAAGGGAGAAGGAAGGAAGGAAGGAAGGAAGGAAGGAAGGAAGGAAGGAAGGAAGGAAGGAAGGAAGGAAGGAAGGAAGGAAGGAAGGAAGGAAGGAAGGAAGGAAGGGAAGAGCAAAAGTAAAGGGTTGAAAGCATAATGGACATGGAACATAAAACAAAATCTGAACTCATACAAGAGGTGGAGGAGCTTCAAACCCGGCTCAATGAGGCAGAGGAGGCTCTGCGCGCCATAAGAAGCGGCGATGTGGATGCTATCGTTGTTAGTGGGCCTAAGGGAGAGCAGGTTTACTCTTTAACGAGTGCAGAACATCCGTATCGCGTTATTGTAGAAAGTATAAACGAAGGGGCTGTAACCCTTACCCCTGATGGCACCATTCTCTATGCAAATAAACGTATCGCAGAAATGCTAAAACTCCCTCTGGAAAAGATAATAAGCCGCTCATTTTATGATCTCATATTGGAAAAAGACATCAAATCCTTTTCTCAACTCCTGGAAAAAGGCTTAAAGAAAGGTTCGAAAGAGAGATTTACACTTATAAGCAGTGAGAATACCTATGTGCCGGTATACCTTTCGTTAAATTCGTTCTTAATTGATGATAAGCCTAATGTGAGTATGGTTATAACTGATTTAACGGGCATACTAGAGGCAGAAGCATTTTCTGGCACGATCCTGGATCAGGCAGCAGAATCCATTATTGTTTGTAATGAACATGGCCTTATCACGCGGGTAAATCCAGCAGCTCAGGCATTATGCGGTAAAAAGCTCTACCTGCAACCATTCGATACGGTATTTCCCCTTACCTATGGAAACGGAAAAGACGGCAATCAGATACAAGCCTTTTCCATTTCTACCGCCCTGCAGGGGCAAACACTCAAAAATAGAGAGGTAGAATTGTGTGAAGGCGGACGGACTCTTAATCTTATTTTAAATGCCGGGCCGCTTACCAGCGTTCAAAATAAAAATCTGGGTTGTGTAATTAATCTCACCGATATAACGGCACGTAAAAAGGCTGAGAAGGCCCTTGAGATTGACCAGAAGCGGTTCTTTTCCCTCCTGAACGAACTTCCTGGTTATGTTTTTCTCCAGGCGCCTGACTATTCCATCCGTTATGCAAACCGCTATTTTTGTGAGATCTTTGGGAAACCCGATGGAAAGCCATGCTACAAAATAACCCAACGAGGCAGAAAGCCATGTGAAAATTGCCCTGCCTCCCAAAATCTTAAAACGAAAAACAGAACAACCTGGGAATGGACTTCACCGGACGGAAAAATTTATCAGGTATATAATTATCCATTTACCGATATTGACGGTTCCCCTCTTACCCTCGAGTTAGGAATTGACATAAGTGACCGCAAGCGTGCCGAGGAAGCATCACGTATAAGTGAAAACAAGTATCAATTACTCTTTGAGAGCCTTCCCCAAAGGATATTTTATAAAGACAAAAATCTGATCTATGTATCCTGCAATGAAAATTTAGCCAGGGACTTACATATCAGCCCAAATGAGATCATGGGAAAGACAGATTACGACCTCTATCCCAAAGGACTTGCCAATGCATACCGGGAAGCGGATACAAGCGTTATAGAATCAGGACAGACAGAGGATACAGAAGAGGAGTATGTCAAAGATGGGAAAAAGTTAATTATTCGCACGGTGAGAACTCCCATAAAGGACGAGAACGGTAATGTCCTTGGTATCCTGGGTGCATTCCTCGACATTACCGAAAAGATAACTTTGCAGAGAGAGGCTGAACGCTCGCGGCATCTTGCAGCATTGGGAGAATTGGCAGCCGGTGTGGGCCATGAAATCAATAACCCTATAACCGGCATTATCAACTGTGCCCAAATACTGTTTAACAAAAGCAAAGAGGAAAGCAGAGAAAAAGATCTCGCCAGACGAATTATCAAAGAAGGTAATCGTATAGCCAACATAGTCCACAGCCTCCTTTCCTTTGCCAGAAGGGACACCCGTGAAAAAAAGAGCGTGGTTAGCATTCGTGAAATCCTCTACGAAACACTTATTCTGACGGAGGCATATTTACGCAAAGAGGGTATCAGGATAAAGCTGGATATTCCACACAATCTGCCTGCAATAGCGGTACATCCACATTTGATTCAGCAAGTCTTTTTAAATGTCATCAATAATGCACGGTATGCCCTGAACCAAAAATATCCGGAGGCAAATGATAATAAAACCCTTGAGATTTCGGGTGAAGAAGTAACGATCGATGATCGCCCCTATGTGAAGATGATGTTTTACGATCAAGGCATCGGTATACCTGCCAGGATAAAAGACAAAATAATGGAACCATTTTTCACCACAAAACCTACTGGTAAAGGAACGGGATTAGGCTTAAATGTGAGCCACAACATTATCAGTAACTATCGTGGTAAAATTACCATTGATAGTAAAGAGGGAGAATTTACCAAAGTTACAATCATACTACCAGCAATATCCCAGTCTCACGAAAATTGCCAAAAGACAGAAACAGAGAAGTAGATAAAACAGAGTTACTCAAAATGATGCCGGATTCCCGATAAAGACGTTCGGGAATGACAGAAGGAACCAAGAGAGAAAACAACCTGGGGATGTTGTATGCAACGGGTATTTCTTCTGAAAAGGACTCAGAGATTATTCCGCCTTTGACATGGCAACCTATCCACCGTTAAAAAATAGTTCTACTGCTCAGCTTAAAAGAAAACCTCCCGAATGTCAGGTATATAAAAACAATACCTTCTTTCTCAACAGGCAATTATTGACTTTTTTTGTGTTTATGTTATAGATAATACAGTCTGGTTAACCCTTTATCTCTAAAAACATGAGAAAAACCGCTTCTATTTGTTTCATTCTCCTCCTCAGTCTATCAATTCTGAGCCAACATAGCGCTCACGGATATGGATACGCCAGAGAAGAAGACCCCCTCATTCAGGCATTTCGGGCTATTATTTTTTACGGAAGACAAGCCAACTGGTCAAAGGTTACGGCGGAAGTCAACAGCATCAGTGATCGTATTGCAGATATCCATAAGGTATTTAAAATAGACCTTAAGCCCCGGATTGAACATGCCATACAGCAGAGAGATTTTCAGATTATGGTAAATCATATGGCTAATCTTATCTTTTTAGCTATCCGTGAAAAATTTTATTATAATCGCCAGGAAAGATTAGAAATTTTTGTCCGTTCCAAGGTACGATTAAGATTGGCGGAAGAGTATTATAGCACTTTGCTTGCAGGAAATGTAAGAGACTATGATATCCGGCATAAGACTAAGTTGCATGAGAGTATCCACTACCGGTTTGCAGATGCACGCAATACGCTCGGTAGTATGGGATTTCTCGGCGCGGGCACAGTAAAACCCAACGTAAAGAATTTTGAAATACTAGCGAAAGAAATAGAGGATTTCCTGCTGCAGGCATTCCCTTATTTTGAGACAGGTATAGACCCTTACTAATCATGGAACTTCATGCTTTAGTCTTTCTCTATGAATAATTACATTCCTATAAAAGTGCAAATAATGATACCAGGAATCTGATCTTATTTTCAGCAATTACATGAGATGTAAGCTTCTTGCATTATGCATAGCAATCTTTTTCTTATCCTGTATGTGCCCTGCAGAAGATCATGTTGATATATCTGCAACCGATAAATCTGAATCAGGTGGCACGCCGGAAGAACAACCGGTTATTTCACCAGAAGATTATTATTTTCATGTTGAATCCATTTCTCCGGCGGCCGAAGAGGACTGGAAAAAATTCCATTTCCATGGATTTTTTGCAGTTACTACGCCCATTCATGGCCGTGATGATGATTCCCAGCAACCCTCTTCCCGGTTTTTGGAAGAAAATGAACTCACCCTTTGGCTGGGCAAACAGATCTCCAGGAAGTTATCATTTGATTCCGAGATTGAAATAAAACAGGGTTTTGAAAAATATGAGTTAGAAAAATTTGAATTTGATTATGAGATTATGAGTAAATTCCTGATAGTCCGGGTAGGAAAGTTCAAATATCCCTTCGGTATAGAGAGATTTGTAGAATCCGCCCCTTTAAATAAATTGGTGGATCGCCCCTTTCCCTCTATCAGAATTATACCCGGGACATATTCTGATATCGGGGGAATGTTATATGGTACTGTTCCTTTGTTTTACAATACAAAACTGAAATATGAAATAGCCGTAACAAACGGCCTCGAAGGGCCGGACCCAAAGGACACACAACAACTCTGGGATAATAATAGCAATAAGGCCATTGGCGGCAGACTAGGGTACGAATTTCTGACGGGGCTGGAAATAGGTGTATCCTATTCACAGGGAAAGTACGATGAGGATAACCGGTTAGCTATTGATTTTTTAGGGGCAGATATTCAATTCAGAAGAGGTAATTGGGAAATGCGGGGTGAATATATTACCAGTCATGTAGAACAAGAATCAGTCGATGGCGGAGATTTCCATCGAAACGGTTACTATCTCCAAACATCCTATAAATACCCGTTCCATGTAAACTATCTCAGATATTTGGAGGGTGTCTTCCGGTTCGACTCTGTAGACCCTAACAGGAATATTACCGATGGGAATGAAGCAGACCGTATTGCCATCGGTATGAATTACTCTCCCATAGAACATGTAGAATTTAAATTTGAGTATGAGGTTGAGAATGAACCCGGAGAAGGAATTCACGGAAAATCATTTATTCAAGCCATAGTCAGATGGTAGTATTTTACCTCAACCTGAAACCAAACAAATGCTATGCCAATTTAATCTTTACATAAACAAACAAATATTGTAAATTCATAACGATTTTTCTGGTCTTTTATATCTCGATAGAAAAGTAACGATACTATTTGGAGATAGGTTATGAGATTTCTGATCTTACCGGGTAGTTCTACAGACCGGGAACTATTCACGCAAATATTGCAAAAGAATTTCTATGACTCCTGCTTTATAAATGCAATCCATCAAAAGGATTTCAACGAGGCAACTACCCAAAGCAATTTCGATGTAGCGATTATGGGTTATTATTCTGGCTGGACAGATGGGCCGAGCATCCTTACAACACTAAAAAAACAATTTCCTTCTCTCCCCGTGATAATAGTTGCCAATACAACGGATGAGAAAATTGCCATAGCGGAAATGAAATTAGGTTTAACCGATTTCATCCTCAGGGAACATATAAACCGCCTGCCTGAAGCAATACACGAAAGCATGAAAAAGGCTCAATTATCGAGGGTGTATGGTGAAGCACAACGGGAAAACGAAACGTACTATCAGCTTTTGTTCGAAAATAATCCATATCCTATGTGGATTTCTGATCAGGAAACACTCTCTTTTCTGGCCGTAAATAATGCCACAATTCATCATTACGGCTATTCCCGTGAAGAATTTCTCCGTATGACCATGCAAGATATTTGTATCACCGAACATATTTCCACCTTACTCGATCACCTGGCAAGAGAGCGTATTTCTTCGGAACTTTGTTCAAACGGTACCGGTATAGGGAGACACCGGCGAAAAGATGGAGCATCTATTGACGTAGAAATCACAAGAAATCAGATATTCTTTAACGGGAAAAAAGCTGTCCTTGTTCTGATTCATGATATCACCAAATGGAAAAGGGTGGAAGAAGAATTGAGAAAATATGAAATACTATTTTCTAAGATAAGAGATCTTGCGTATATTTGTGACCCCAAAGGTATCATTCTATTTCTGAATAAGATATTTGAAAAATTCACAAATCGGAAGCCTGAAGAATTCATAGGAAAATCATTCGAACCCCTGTTTGATGAAGAAAACCTGAACAAAGCAAAGGCTATCCGCGCAAGAACATTGAATGGGGAAAACCTGCAATTTGAGCTTACTTTTAAAGATACGGGAATAGTATGTGAATATAAAAATTTTCCTTTAATGGATGAGAAAGGGGTTGTTATCGGGACTATTGGTATAGCGAGAGATGTTACTGAACGCAAGGAAATTGAACAACGCATGAGTATTCAGTATGCTGTAACGCGTATACTGGCAGAATCCGTTACTCTTCATGAAGCAACTCTAAAAATTATTCAAACGGTATGTGAAAGCCAGAAATGGGATTTGGGTATATGGTGGACCGTAGAGAAGAGAACCAACATGCTCCGGTGTACTGATATCTGGCATAAGCCTTCAATAATAGCTGAAGAATTTGTAGCGATCAATCGACGCACGGTCTTTTCCCCCAGTATCGGGTTACCTGGCCGCGTCTATATCAGCGGTAAACCTTGCTGGATTGCAGATATTGTTTTTGATGCAGATTTTCCCCGGTCACACATTGCAGCCAAAGAAAACTTGCATGCTGCTTTTGGTTTTCCCATTCTTTGTGGAAAAGAGGTGCTTGGCGTTATGGAGTTTTTTAGTCAAAAGATATGGCAACCTGATAAAAATCTGATTCTCATGATGGCCTCCATCGGAGAACAGATCGGTCAGTTTACCGAAAAAAAGCAAGCCGAAGAATCTCTCAGGCGCAGAATAGACTTTGAAAAGACTATAGCAAGTATTTCTACACGATTTGTTATTCTTTCAGACTTAAACAATGCTATTGATATTGCATTAGCCGATGCTGGGCAGCTCAGTGGAGCCAGCAGGGCGTATCTTTTCCAGTTACGGGACAATGGTAGCATTGTTGACAACACCCATGAGTGGTGCAATCATGGGGTTCAGCCTGAAATTCAGAATCTTCAAAATATCCCTGTCCCGATGTTTCCCTGGTGGAAAGAAAATATGTATGCCGGTAATACCATTCATATTACCGATGTCTCACAGATGCCTCCTGAAGCTGCCGCAGAAAAAGAAATCCTGGAAAAACAAGGTGTCAAATCACTGTTAGCCCTGCCGGTATATGCTGAAAAGAAACTGGCAGGGTTTATCGGTTTTGACAATACGATAGCTACCGGCACATGGAATGAGGATGATTTGAACCTGCTTCGCATTACAGCAGAAATTATAGGAAACGCAATAGCACGGAAACAATCAGAAGCTATTATCAACTATATGGCATACCACGATGCCCTTACGAGTTTACCGAACCGCATATTATTTCAAAACCGTTTAGAAGTAGCTATACTTCATGCAAAGCAAAATGCACGGGCCGTAGCTATTATGATCCTTGACCTGGATAATTTCAAGATCATTAATGATTCCCTTGGCCATCATACAGGAGATTTGCTCCTAAAAGCTGTTGCAGAACGATTAATGCAGTGTGTACGGAAAAGCGATACGATCGCCCGCATGGGTGGCGATGAATTTATGATCATCCTCAACGAGCTTATGCAGATACAGGATGCTGCCCTGATCGCACAAAAAATTCTGCGTACCTTATATCAACCTTTTCAATTCAACGGCCATAAGATATACACGAGCGCCAGTATTGGCATTAGCCTCTACCCACAGGATGCCAGTGATACAGAAGGTCTGATCAAACATGCCGATATTGCCATGTACCTCTCGAAGGAATACGGCAAAAACAAATATCGCTTCTATAAGTCTGATTTGAATACCGATATGTAATAGTACCTTGAACAGGGATTATTTTTCCATGCAGAGTATCATCCCCAGATGTTTTTCTGCCATTTCTATTCTCCATTTGTCATTCCCGAATGTCAGGTATATCGTGCTTAATCATAAAAAATATAGTAGAATAACTATAGATACATAAGACCTGAATTATCTTGAATCCTCTAAGGTTGCTGATAGAATCAAAGAAAATCAAAAAACAGAGAACCATGTAAACCATGCCAAAATTCCAAAAAATTCTACACCCGGAAAAGTTTAACTTAATCCTGTACTATACAATCACCAGTTTTGTGGTTATTACCCTGCTCAGCCTGGCGGTAGGCTGGATATTCCCGCGTATGGAGAGTCAGGAGCTGATGAAACGAAGTGAGGAATATGCGCGGTATTTTATCACGCATCTCAACTATGAGATTTATAAAGATTTTCTTCATCCAACCCTTAAGCTCGACAAGTACGTTGATCTGGAAAAGAATCACAAGCAATTCAGGAAACTCGACAAAATCGTTCGGGAAAATTTATATGGGTTAAACATAAAAAAGCTGTATTTATACGATCTGGAAGGTCATATCATTTATAGTACAGTGCCCGAACATATCGGATTTACCCTTGACCAGGGCAATAATAAAAATCTCGATTCCGCCATTCACGGTATTCATGCATCCGCGCTACGCCTGGCAGGCGCAACGGATTCAAAAGGCTCCCATGTCGTTGAAACCTTGCTGGAAAGCTATTATCCTTTCTACGAACTGGAAGAGAATGGATATAAAAAAGGCCGTCAGGTGGGAGTATTAGAGATATATCAGGATATGTCGGGATTGAAAAAACAAATGATCAAAGCACGGAAAAAAGCAATTATTATGACAAGTTCAGCAATGGGTGTTTTATTTCTCATTCTCTTTCTCATCGTTCTCAAGGCAGCAAGAATTATTCATGCGAGGGCAAAGCAGTTGATCGATGCACGAAATACCCTGGAACAGAAAGTCGAGGAACGGACATTTGAAATCCGTGAAGCATATAAAAAATTACAGGATACCCAGCGTAAGTTAATACAATCTGAAAAATTGGCAAGTATTGGCACCCTGGTTACCGGACTAGCCCATGAAATTAATAACCCACTCGCCTCAGTAGCAAGTTGTGCTGAAGGCTTAATTGAACGGTTTATAGCCATTCCGAATCGTAACAGGCAAAATTTGAGTGGGGATTTTGAGGTATTCCCTGAATACCTGAAGATCATCTGTGATGAAACCTACCGGTGTAAATCTATCATCTCAAATCTCCTGAATTTCTCCAGACATTCGGAACCAAAATTTGAAAAAATTAATGTTCATCGTATTATTCACGAGGCTCTTTCCATTGTTCAGCATCAACCTCAGTCAAAATGCCAGAAGATACAACTCCATCTTTCTGAGGAACCCTGTAATATCATTGGAGATCCGCAGCAGTTGAAACAGGTCTTTCTGAATTTGCTTATCAATTCACTTCATGCGACCGAAGAAAGCGGTAGTATCTTTATATCTACCTGCCGAAAACAGACATTTATACAAATAACTTTCAAAGATTCCGGCATGGGGATTAAACGGGAACATCTCGATAAGATATTCGATCCGTTCTTTACTACAAAACCAACAGGAAAAGGCACCGGACTTGGACTTGCCATATGTTATGGTATTATAGATGTCCACAACGGCAGAATTGAGGTGTTCAGTGAAGGCCCCGGCAAAGGCGCTACGTTTACCATAGTGTTACCGTTAGCGATAGAGGTAGAGATAAATTCATGAGAATTATGGTATATCCTGGCTTACAATCTCATGGAATGTATAGGAAATTCAACGTTTTTCGTTATGCCATGAACATACCCCTACCCCCTCTCAAGAGGGGAATTGGAGAAGTCCCCTCTTGGGAGAGGATTGAGGAGTGGGGAAAAAGCCGTTGGATTTTGTCTTTTAAAGCCCAAGCTATAGCATCCAACAGATGAAACCGAGCAGAATGTAGCGAAAGTTGGTCTTTGGTTGTATGCGAATGTAGGGAACATGATGGAATCCTTAAACATGTCATTGCGAGGGCATTGTCCGAAGCAATCCTTTGCATGTTCCAGAAGAGATTGCTTCAGAAAAGATCCTCGCAATGGTAATATGAAAAAGCAGCGTCCTTCCAAGGAGGTTAAAAAGCCTTGAACAGGCAATAACCTTTTGTGATATTAAATATCATAAAGGCTT
>NZ_SZPP01000062.1:0-16731 GCF_030263775.1 Candidatus Jettenia sp. AMX1 | reverse complement strand
GAACAAGATTTTTCAGGCTCTCTCAGCCATGACTGGCATCTTTCCCTTATCTATGGCTGGTTAGCACAATTTTTGTCTGGTTTATGCGCAACTTATGTGGAATAACAGAAAATATTTTCAAATACCATTAAAGTATATGACAAACCAAAGGAGCCATATTTGCCAGTAAATTTGTTCTTACCTTCTTTCTACAAATGTTTGCTCTTAAGAGATAATGAGTATTGAATGAGTTGTGTTTTAAAGGAGCGTGTTGTCTGCACAATAGTATCACTGCAAATAATTGCAGAACAAATTGCAAGGCATGATCCCCCGGCGTTTAATATATCATTGATATTTTCAAGATTAATACCGCCAATAGCAACAAAGGGGATAGTAATTTCTCGTTTTACCTGTTTTAAATAATCCAGACCTACAGGAGGTTCATAATCTTTTGTTCCTGTGTAAAAAATAGGCCCAACGCTTATATAATCTGCACCTTCTCTTTGTGCCTCTCGTGCCTGAACGATAGTATGGGTAGAGATCCCTACTATTTTGCTATACCCAATAATCTTGCGTGCAGCAGAGATGTTTATATCAGATTGGCCAATATGCAATCCATCTGCATCTGCTTTTTTTGCAATCTCCGCTCGATCATTTACAATAAAAAGAGTTTTCGATTGAAAGGTTATTTTCTTAAACTCCTTGGCTAAAGTAAGAAATGTACTGTCAGGCATTGTCTTTTCCCGTAATTGTACAATATCTGCGCCGCCTTGAATAACATCCTCCAACGTTGTTAACACAGGTTTCTTTACAAGGTTAGAACTTATTATGACATAGAGTTTTATGTCTGAAAAATCTCTCAAAAAATCTTGTTTGATTGTCGTTTTTATTAGCTGTTGGTTCATTGATTATTGTATTGACTCTCATTTAATGTTTGATATAATTGTTGTAGTTATTTTTCCTGCCAAATATTATTAAAACAAATCTTATATGAGCCTGTAAATCACAAAAGGGCATAAAAATGTGATGCCGAACTTTATAGTTGGTATGAAGCAGGTGATAAATTTCCACACGATGGGTTTTTTCGTCTCAAATAATCTTGTAAGAAAAATATATATGTTTTAGTAATCGTTCTATAAATAGGTCGGAAACTATCCCTCTTTACACTATAAGGGGATGGAGGGATAGTGATAAGTTCATAGATCCTGCTGGATATTGGGTAATTATCCTCTTTTTATTGTAGTTTTATACGAAAATAGATACAAGGATTATCACATAATTCTTAAATATTTATTAAAGAAGGATAGGTTATAGAGAAATGTCAGACGCAAAAGATCATTGCGGTTTAATTGGAGTTTATGGATGTGAAGATGCTGCTGAGAGAGTTTATTATGGTTTGTATTCCCTGCAACATCGTGGAGAAGAAAGCGCTGGAATTGCTTCAACAAATGGAAAAGATATTATTTGTCATAAAGGGATGGGTTTGGTAAGTGAAGCTATCAAGCCAGATATGCTCAAGTCCTTAAAAAATCCTGTTGCTATAGGTCATGTTCGATATTCAACAATTGGTTCTAATAACATTGGTAACGCACAACCATTATTAGTTGATTACTACAAAGGAAAAGTTGCCGTTGCCCACAATGGACAATTAACCAATGCAAAAAGATTACGCGAAGAATTTGAGGCCAATGGTTCCATATTCCATACAACCTCTGATACAGAAGTAATTGTTCATCTTATGGCAAAACCGTTACATATGATGCAAAAGAGCTTATCGCCGGTGTTAAGCCAATTGCATGGTTCTTTTTCACTTCTGTTTTTAACGCCGGATGAGATGGTAGGGGTTCGCGATCCTCACGGTTTTAAGCCTTTAGCCCTCGGAAAATTAAATCATGGTTATGTAATGGCCTCTGAGACTTGCGCCCTGGATCAGGTAGGCGCCGAATATATTCGTGATATTAACCCCGGGGAAGCGGTCTATGTTAGCAAGAATGGAATCCAGAGTGAATATTATTGTCCCCAAAGACAAATTAAGCCTGCCTTTTGTATTTTTGAACTTATATACTTTTCCAGACCTGATAGTAAGATCTATGGAGAGAGTGTACATTTATTCCGTAAAAGATTAGGAGCTAAACTTGCGGAAGAGTCCCCGGTAGATGCTGATGTAGTAATTTCTGTCCCTGAAGGAGGAAATTCTGCTGCAATCGGGTATTCTCATGCCTCAGGGATACCTATCGATCGTGGGTTTATCCGTAATCATTACGTAGGCAGGACGTTCATATTGCCGGAACAGGAACGAAGACACCGTGTCGTAGAACTCAAGTTAAATCCTTTAAGAGAGACTGTAGAAGGGAAACGGGTCATCGTTATTGATGATTCCATTGTAAGAGGAACGACATCGAAATCCAGAATCGGGTTGTTGCGAAGGGCGGGAGCGAAGGAAATTCACTTGAAGATTAGCTGCCCTCCTCATCGTTATCCCTGTTATTACGGGATTGATTTCCAACATAAAGGTGAGCTTATTGCTGCACATCATACTATAGAGGAGATACGGAAGTTTTTAAATGTGGAGAGCTTGAGCTATTTGAGTATAGATGCGATGATGAGCTGTACAACACAATCTCAAGAGCGTTTCTGTAATGCTTGTTTTACGAGCAGATATCCCACTCCTATAGAAGAGAATACGAAGAAACTCGTCGAAAGGGAAGTTGTAAGAGAGATTAGTAAAGTTAATTGATATGTTTGCAAACAGCTTCTACCTCATAAAAGGCATCTTAGGCAGAATTTTTTATAGTATTCCTCAAAAACCAGAACGTATCCAGATTGAGATTACCAATCGATGTAATTACACGTGTGGTATGTGCCCCAGAGAATCCTTCCATCTGCCAGAAAAAGACATTTCATTTAACCTCTTTACAAAAATTATTGATCATTTAACGCAAAATAATTTTTACCATTACAACCTTACTCTTACTGGATGGGGTGAGCCCTTACTACATCCGGAGTTGATAAATATGATTATTTATACGAAAGGTAAAGGACATAGCGTTGGTGTGACAACGAATGGTTTGCTGCTGGCCTCCTTTGTAGAAAAATTTATCGAGATATCGCTGGACAAATTAACTATCTCCTTAGATAGTGTGGAGGAATATAATGAAACAGGAGAATGCCATCCCTATAATAAGATTGTGCAAAAGAATCTAGAGTTACTTGTCCGATTACGGAATACCAGAAAAAAACCGCTTGTCACGGTGCAAATAACTATGCATAATAAACAACAATGCCTGAAGACGGTTAGATTTGCTGCGGAGATAGGAGTTGATCGTGTATTTCTGGTACGATTACATATACCTTTTGGTATGCAAAGCTTCAAAAGGCCTCATTTAAAAGAGGAATTAGAAATCTATGAAGAGGTTGATGAGATAGCCAGAAAATATGGATTACAGATCGATAACAACTATGCAGCTTTCAGCAATGGTTTGCTTCGGTTGCTCTATAAGCAATTACGTCCCATAATGTATCGGTTTGATAAGTACTGTCCAAAACCGTATGACTACTTGTATATTACTATTGATGGTAAGATAACCCCGTGCTGTGATCTGCCGCGATATGAAGTAGGTAATATAGTAAAACAAAATATTAACGAGATATGGCATAGTGAGAATATGCAATACTTTCGCAAGCATCAGGATGAAGTATGTGGTAAGTGCGATGCATTGAGGTTGAGGCATTTAAATTAAAACCATTCATAATTGATATGGATGAACAGCTAAGCGATTAGATGGTTGTTGGTTTGTTATGGAGAAACATTTTTACGATTAGACCATGAGGATTACTTTTCTCATACCACCTCCTATTGATGGAAAGATTCCTGAACGGGTTTCGGGATGTGCCTATCTGCTCTATTACGTTCCGAATATTTTCCTTCTCAGTGCTGCTGCTGTATTGGAAAAGGAAGGTTATAAGATCAGATATGTTGAGAGTACTGTTAAGAAATGGGATCGAAAATATTTCCTGAATTTTTTGAAGGAAGATTTAAGCGATATATATTGCTTCTATGCTGTCAATCTATCTCAAAAAACGGATATTCAGGCGCTAAGGGATATTCGTGATATACGAAGAGATATACCGGTTATTTTTTTTGGTCCTGCACCCTCTGATAGACCTGCAGAATTTGTCGTAGATACAAACACCTATACAGTTAGGGGTGAGCCTGAACATACAATGCTTGAACTGGCAAGAGCACTTGAGACCAAATCGAGTATTGAGGGTATACAAAGTATATCCTTCAAAAACAATAACGAAATTGTTCATAATACAAATAGAGAACCGATAGAAGATTTGGATGTATTACCTTTCCCAGCCAGACATCTCCTGGAAGAGAGGGATATTTACTATAATCCTAAATTAGGGGAGCGTCCATTTACGGCTGTTTGTACCTCAAGGGGTTGCTCGTATCGATGTATTTACTGTGTTCCATCTTCCCTGAGTTTCTCAAGGGAACTCGAATATAAACACCATGTAGCCAGGAAGCCACCGGTAAGAAAGAGATCCCCTGAACATATTATCGAGGAGTTTAAGCTGCTAAAATCACAAGGTTACAAGGCTGTGAATGTCCAGGATGATCAGTTCGTGTGGGGTGAAGAGCGGACAATTAAGATTTGTGAAGGGATACAAGATTTGGGTATTGTGTGGGGCTGTTCTGCGAGATCTGATCATCTGAATGAGGCGATTGTGAGTGCCATGGCATCAGCTCATTGCAAATTTATCGATCTTGGTGTTGAATCCTTTAATCAGGAAATATTAGACTATATAAAGAAAGATATCGATGTGAGAAAGAATGAAGAGGCTATTAAACTGGTAAAAAGATATGGTATATCGGCCAAAATCAATATCATGTTTGGTGCATCGCCAATGGAGACATCGGCTACTATTCAAAAGAATATGGAAGAAGTGAAGCGATTGAAGGTAGATCAGGTGATGTATAACATTGCAAATCCGTTTCCTGGTACAGAATTTTATCAAATTGCCAAAGAGAATAAATTATTTGTGTATGGTGATTATAGACCTGTTAATGTGGCAAAAGAAGCTAATATTACCTATTCTCATCTTAGTAAGACAGACCTTGAAAAGGCTGTACGTCGTGCTAACTTCAAATTTTTTCTGACACCGCGCTTTATGTTAAAAAATGTACGGCGGTTAGGTTCTCTCGATTCTTTGAAAGCTATGCTTAAAAAGCTTTTTTAGAGACAAAAAGTTATCTCATGAAATTTTCTATCCTCGTTCCTGCTTACAATGAGGAGCAATCTATCGCTTCTTGTTTAAACTCCCTTATTGTACTTCCTGATAATAAGGAGATTATTGTTATTGATGATGCCTCAACTGATCTTACCGTTCAGACTATTGAGAGATTTTTAAACAGGGGTATTATTTTAGTACGAAGGGAAAGAAATGGCGGGAGGGCTGCTGCCCTAAATTCAGGATTACAAAGGTCTACAGGTGATATTGTTGTTACAACAGATGCAGATACTGTTGTACCTCCTAACTGGTTACAAAGGTTTGAATCATATTTTAAACAGCAAGGCGTCGTTGCGGTAGGGGGAGCTTATCAAGCCCGTAATAAGGAGAAACCGTTAGCGAATGCAGTGAGTATCTTGGACCAAATACTGAATGGGATGTTTAAAAAATCAGTTATTCCTAATAAATTATCCGGTGTAAATTCAGCTATCCACAGAAGCACCCTACTCAATTCAGGCGGTTTTAATGAGAGTTCCTGGTGGAATGAGGATTCCGAATTGGGCTGGAAATTGAAAGAGATAGGCAAGGTTATGTATGATCCTGATAATATGGTAAATACCACATATCCCGATACATGGACAGATATTTGGAAAAGGAAGTTTTATTGGGGATATGCAATGGGTCTTAAATTTAAAAAGCAAGTTCCCTATAATATAAGATTATGGCTGCGCCCTTTGCTATTTATGGCGCTTTTTATGAGTCTTCTGGCGTTTTGGGTAACGATACCTTGCGGAATAAATGTGTATTTGGTGCCTGGCTCAATTTTTTTTATTTTATTAAGTACATTAACTGTCTTTTTCATTCCACTTGGTATGATTGTGATGTTAAGAAATGGTGATCGTGAATTTTTTAAAACACTATCTTTACTAGCAATCCTGCCTGTATTTCGCGAGTTTGCTTATACCTATGGAATGTATTGGGGATTTTGTAACGGCCATAGAGAAATGATAAAGTCGACATGGAAAGATGAATTACATTGCCGAGGTACAAAGGACAGAGAGAAGAACATCAGTGTATAGAGGGAATGCTTGTACCGGGAAGTTTTGGGAATTTAAAGGATGTATTTGGATTGTAGATTATCTCGCCAGTTTTCTGTAACTTTCAATTTACTATTACGACATAAAACTTTTTAACTTACTATAAAATAGAGGATTTTGAGCAAGAAATCGTTTAAGATTTCATGCGCTATGGATATTTATGGCAAAAAAAATAAAAGGACTTACCTATAAAGATGCAGGTGTTGATATTGATACAAAAGGTCAATTTACGACAGATATCTATACGAAAATGCGAACAACCTTCCGTTCACAGGTAATTGAGAATCCTGATGGGTTTGGTGGTTTGTTTGCTTTAAATTCACGCACCAAAAAATATCGTCAGCCGGTGCTTGTTTCCTCGACAGACGGCGTAGGCACGAAACTAAAAATTGCCTTTATGATGAAGAAACACAGTACCATTGGAATTGACCTTGTTGCTATGTGTGTTAATGATATTGTGGTTTTAGGGGCGGAACCGCTCTTTTTGCTAGACTATTTGGCTAGCAGCAGGATTGTACCGAAGGTTTTCCATGAGGTATTAGATGGTATTGTAGAGGGGTGTCGTCAGGCAGGTTGTGCACTTATCGGTGGTGAAACCCCGGAAATGCCAGGGTTCTATCATGAGGGAGAATATGATATTGCAGGCTTTGTAGTAGGCGTTGTTGAAAAGGATCGAATTATCGATGGTAAAACAATAAAACCGGGAGATGTAGTTATTGGTTTGAGCTCAAGTGGTGTCCATAGTAATGGATTCTCTCTTGCAAGAAAAGTTTTTTTTGATAAAGCGAAGATGAAGATAACCCAAAGGCTTACTAAATATGGATTAAAGACAACGTTGGGAGAAGAATTGCTGACGCCGACCAGAATTTATGTGGAGCCTATTCTAAAGATTCTAGATAAGCATAAGACAAAAAAGATTATAAAAGGAATGGCGCATATTACCGGTGGTGGACTTTTGGAGAACATACCTCGTATCTTGCCTGATGGTTGTGCTGTTAAGTTGGAAAGAGCTAAATGGAGTGTTCCAAAGATATTTAGCATCATACAAGATTTAGGTAAGATTAAAGACGAAGAAATGTTTCATGTATTTAATATGGGTATTGGTATGGTGCTAATTGTATCCAAATCAGAAGTGGAATCTGTCTTACGTGATTTTAATATTTCAAAAGAAACGGGAACAATTATCGGTGAGATTGTGAAAGGAGATAAAATTATACATATCATATGAGAGAATTTTGTTTATAATTATTAATTTCTGACTACTGTATATATCATTGAATAATGGACCGCTACGTTGTTGAGTATTCATTTCTTCTGAGTTGTTTGCCTTTTACCACGCCATACATTGCACAAATTATTAAATAGCAGCTCAATGTCGTAGATAATGCTAGTTCAGGAGTAATCACGAAAAATAAGATTGCTGCAGAAAATTCTAATACCATAGCCAAAATACCCTGTTTAATGCCAATCTTACCCGTGATATTGAAAAAGGGAATTTTACTAACCATAAATATACCAAGTGCAAAAGTTACAAAGGGTAAAAGTGTTATAACAATATCTGTTCCAAATCTCGTTTGTATAAAATGATCCAGAATAATAAGTTGTGCAACCGTTCCCCCTGAAAGTGTACTGGGCAATCCAGTGAAGAAATGCCTCGGTATATTTGCTCCTTCATCTTTTTGAGCGTTAAATCTTGCTAATCGGAAAGCGGCACACATCATAAAAAATAATCCAATACTCCATAGTATGATATGAGTGTAATCAATGCATATTTGTATCATAAGTATGGCAGGTGCAATACCAAAAGTTACTAAATCTGCCATAGAATCTAACTGGGCGCCTGTCTTGCTCGTACTTTTCATCATACGCGCTAATCTTCCATCGAAGGCGTCTAATGCCATAGCTGCTATAATCAACCATGCTGCTATTTCAAATCTCTGGTTCAAAATGCACAAGATTGAAATAAATCCACATATTATATTTCCCATAGTTACTAAAGTAGGTAGTATTTCTTTTATTTTCACTACAAATCTCCTGGAGAAGTCAGAAAAATAATACATAGTGCAGTAAACAAAATGGCGAAAAAATTCTTTCTATAAACTTTGTGATCTTTCCCGCAGACTACTTAACAAAAACAGTGCCTTGCTGTGATAATAAACCTAATTTATAATTAATTCTTTAAATACTTGGTATAATTATATTTATAAAAAAGATAAAATCAGACAAAATATTGATAGATTACTATAATCTCTATAAATTGCAGTATATTTACTGCACTTATCAAATATAATTACTGCGGTAAAGAAATGCTTATAAGTGATTAGGTAGTGTAATTTGGTTAAAATAAAAGTATGTAATAAATAGTCTACAGTTAACAAAATTAAGGAGTATATCGTATTTAAAAAATACTGCATTTGGTACTAAAAATAACCTTGACTTTTAGAGCCTTTTTACTTGACAGTGTTATTTGATTGTGTTAGCTTGTTACAAATTTATATCTTCTTTATGGTTAAGTAAACTTGTAAATTTCTGGGAAGAGACACTTTAAAAGATATTGAAGATATATTTTAAAAAAGGATTAGGCAATTCCAGATCGAATAGTATATGATATTTTGTGAATAAGATCTTGAGTAGGTGTAAATAATTTCAATAAATTATCATGTTCTTGCTAAGTCTGAAAAGAAACTTTAGTTAAATATACGGGAGAAAAAGAATGAATGCGTACAAAAAGTATATAGCCGAGCTAGTTGGAACATTTGCATTGGTATTTATTGCGGCTGGTTCTGTATGCGCCGATTTTTATTTAAGGCAGGCAGGTGGGCAAGGACTGGGTCTTTTAGGTATTTCTATAGCATTTGGTGTAGTAGTAACTGCCGTTATTTATGCCACGAGTTATGTTTCTGGTTCTCATGTTAATCCTGCTGTTACTATATCCTTCTGGATTACGAAAAGGATGGATCCTAATACTGCAATCATGTATATAATTTCCCAAATAGCTGGCGCAACATTAGCAGGACTTGCACTAAAAACCCTTTTTCCCGATGCAGTTAAAACCGTATATTTAGGAACATGTATGTTAGCGCCAGGAGTTTCTATCGCGCGTGGGATACTCATGGAATTCATTATCAGTTTCCTTTTGATATTTACTATTTATGGGACACTTGTGGACAAAAGGGCTTCTGCTGGATTTGCAGGAGTAGCCATAGGATTGGTAATACTCTTCGGAGCAATGATTGGTGGTATAATTAGTGGCGGTGCAATGAATCCCGCTCGTGTCTTTGGTCCGGCTATTGCCTCAGGTCAGTTTACTCATCATTATGTATGGTGGATCGGTCCAATATTAGGAGGGATTGTGGCAGGTTTTGTCTACGATAAACTCTTTGCTGACAGCAAAAAATCATAATTGCAATTAAAGCAGGATACAATTTATTCATAGCTGATAAAGTTATGTGAAAACACACCCTGTTAGCTTAAAAAATTAAGCGGCAACGTGTAAGATGTACCTTACATGTTGCCGTTTTTATTGAGAGTTCGATTTATGTTTGATATTGATACTGTGCTGAAGCTTATTGAGCGGGAAAATAAAAAGTTTAACGTACCGGTTGTTACAGTCATTTCTAAAGAACGAACTCCATTTCATGTCTTGATCTCATGTATTTTAAGCCTTAGGACAAAGGACAAGACTACTCATGAGGCCTCTCATCGGCTCTTTGCTGTGGTTAATACCCCTAAAGATATGGCAGAAATTCCCACGGAGAAACTAGAGAAGCTTATCTATCCCGTAGGGTTCTATCGGGTAAAGGCAAAGAATATTAAAGAGATTTGCAAGGAGTTGGTAAAAACATACAGGGGTAAAGTGCCAGACGAAATTGATGAGTTATTGAAATTGAGTGGAGTGGGACGTAAGACTGCGAATTTAGTAGTAACCTTGGGGTATAAAAAACCTGGTATTTGTGTGGATACCCATGTTCATCGGATTACTAACCGATGGGGGTATGTTAAAACAAAAAATCCGAAGGAAACCGAATTTGCGCTTCGTGAAAAACTTCCAAAAGAATATTGGCTTATCATCAATGATCTTCTTGTTACATTTGGCCAAAACATCTGCGTACCAATCTCTCCCAAATGCAGCTTTTGTCCTGTTAATATGTATTGCCAAAAAGTAGGTGTGACAAGGCATCGTTAACGGTTATTGTACTATCCCTGCTATGAGATGGTACCTGAGAATGTTTAATTCTTCAAGACACGAATCAATTCCCGTTCTTGCTGATTAGATAGTAAGGGAACAATGATCTTATGAAAATGGTTTATGAATTCTTAAAGGTTTTTTGGATAATCTTTAGCATATCATCGTGAACACCTTTATTAGCAGCGATGATGTTACCAGTTTTCAGATACTGGTTACTCCCATTAAAGTCTGTAACCATACCACCTGCCTCTTCGACCAAAAGGGCTCCTGCTGCCATGTCCCATGGTGATAAAGCACATTCGAAGAAACCACCAAAGATGCCTTCTGCTGTGTATGCAAGATCAAGACAAGCAGAACCGCCTCTTCTGATGCCGGAAGCATGCATAAATAACTCTCTAAACGATTTAAGGTAAGCATCTATAAAATCCTTTATCCGAAAAGGAAAACCCGTTGCAATCAGGGAATTATGTAAGATTTTGGGATGGGAGATATTCATACGTCTGTTATTTTTAAATGCCCCCCGTTTTTTAATGGCAGAATAGATAATTTCTCTCAGGGGTTCGTAAATAAGCCCAACCGTTAATTCTCCTTCAATTTCCAGAGCAATAGAGACGGCGAAACTCGGAAGGCCATGGATATAGTTTGAAGTGCCATCTAGTGGATCTATAATCCATAAGAAAGGGGAGGAACGGGAGTGTCCTTCTGCTGATGATTCTTCTGCAAGAAAGTCATGATTGTTAAAATGAGATTTAATAATAGTTTTGATAAGTTCTTCAGATCTCTTATCTACATCAGTTACAAAATCATTCTTGGCTTTTTCATCAATCATGGAGGGGCACAGCTTCCCAAAGTGTTCCTTTAAAATAATACCAGCCTGGAGAGCAGCCTCTCTTGCAATATCGAGATAGTTATCTACATCATTTGGATTTTGTATCATTTTTGCTGTCTTTATGACGAAGGTGTTTTAAGTAAGAACTTTACCCGTAAGTGCCTTATAAGCACTGAGATATTTTTCTGAAGTTTTTTGGATAATATCCGGAGGAAGTGTTGGCGCTGGTGGTTTCTTGTTCCATTGGAGGTTTTCGAGATAATCCCGGATAAATTGTTTATCATAGGATGGTTGTGGTTTCCCAGGTTTATAGCCTTCTAGTGGCCAAAAGCGCGAAGAATCAGGTGTGAGTACCTCATCAATAAGTATTGTCCTGTTATTCTGAGTAATACCCCATTCAAACTTGGTATCGCAGATGATAATACCTCTGCCTGTTGCATAGCGGTTTGCCTTAAGATAAACCTCCATGCTTTTATCCTTCAATTCTTCGGCTTGCTTTTTACCAATCAAATCTACAACCCTTGAAAAAGGGATATTTTCATCATGTCCTGTTGTTGCTTTGCTTGAAGGGGTAAAGATGGGTTCCGGGAGCTTATCCGACTCTTTAAGTCCCGGAGGCAATTTTATTCCGCAAATTGATTGGGTGCTTTGATACTCCTTCCAGCCAGAACCTGCTAAATAGCCGCGAATTATACATTCTACCGGAAAGACCTTGACTTTCTTTACCAACATGGAGCGACCTTGCAGAATATTTTTATGTTGTGCGATGATGTTGCTGCCCATTTTCTCGATTTGGGTAGTTATAAGGTGGTTCTCAATGCAATCAGAAGTATAGTTAAACCAGAATTCAGAAAGGCCTGTGAGTACCTTTCCTTTGAATGGGATACCATCTGAAAGAACTACATCAAAGGCCGAGATGCGATCTGTGGTGACGATTAACAAATAGTCATTAATTTCGTAAATATCACGTACTTTACCACGGCTGTGTAATTTGAGTTCTGAGATTTGAGTAGTAAGCAGAGGATGGTTATTCATAATATATTACATAGCAAAGTTTGGGTTATGTTGTTTCAGTTTTGTTTTAAGTTTATTTGCACCTTGAAGGTTAGGTTTTAACGACAGGGCAATATTAAGATATTTTAAAGCATTTTCATATTCTTTTAATTTGATATAGCATTCAGCCATTTTTTTGTAAATAAAGGCATTCTCGTTCTTGTATAGCTTGAGTTTTAGCACCTTTTCGTAAATAATCAATGCTTTTTCTGGAGGTGCACATTTTGCGAGTTTACGACAATAGATATTCCTGATTCGCTCTTTAATTTCAGCAAGTAAATGATGACGATGCGTGCTGTCTCTTCCTCGTTCAAGTATAAATTCGTAAAATTCAATACAGATTTCATACTTTCCTAATTTCTCATAAGCTTCAGCTAATAAGAATTTGCAATCAACATAATCCCGATGATTTAAATGCAAAAGAAAATCAATATTTACATATTCTTCTGAGAGATGTTCATATCTTTCAACTGCATTCCGCATACGGCCGTTTAAAAGGTCGATAAAGATAGTGTGCGCCTGTGTCCGGATACTTGTATCAGTTTTTGAATTTTTTTCCTCTTTTTTATAGATTCGTGTTGTCTTGTAGGTTTGCAGGTGATGCTTATACAGCCTGTCATATTGTTCTCGAGCCGTTGAATCAGACAGAATTTTATACGCCTGGATAATAGTCTTCGTCTTTGATTCTGCCCACAGTTTGTTTTGACCATGAATATCCGGATGATATTTTTTGATAAGTGTTCGAAATGAGCGTTTAATCTCTTCTTCACTTACTTCATGGTGTACTTCAAGAATATCGTAATAATTTACCACGGTTGTAATTCTTAATAAAATAAGATAAGTGTTTTACAGTAAAAATATCTGCCGGTAACTAGGTAATAGCGAATTACCACATTTACCAAGGGTAATCATTGTAAGAAAATTAGTTATACCTTTTCTATTTTGCAAGGCAATTCCTCACAGGTATTTCTACAAGATAAAAATGATATTGAACAGAAAATTAATGCTAACAGCCATTTTGTAGGCTGTCAATAGATTTCGTGAAAATCGATGCTAAGAGATTACTCATAGCGTAGTGTCTCCACCGGGTCAAGCCGTGCAGCTCGTAAAGCAGGATAAATACTAAATATTACACCACTCAATATAGCAATACCTGCAATGAGTACTATACTAAGGGCATTTACTTCCGTGGGTATCTGGTTAAAATAATATACCTCTGGTGGAAACGGTCTCCAACCAGAGATAGTATATAAGAATTTTTCTAACCAATTTATTCTAAAGATGACAAATAAGCCAATAGCAACACCAATACTGGTACCGATACTACTAATGAGTAATCCATTTAAAAGAAATATAGACATAATACCTTGCGTAGTTGCTCCTAAAGCTTTCAAGATACCAATATCTTTAGATTTTTCAAGGACAATCATTGTTAGGATGGCAAGAATATTAAATCCAGCTACCACAACAATAAAAAATAAAATAAATGCCATTACACGTCTTTCCATCATTACGGCTGTTAAAAAGGTTTTTCTTGCATCTTCCCAGGTTTGGACATAATACTCAAAACCTAATACCATTTGTAGTTTATCCCGTATTTCGTTAGCGTAGCGATAATTATCTAATTTTACACTAATTCCAGTGACGGCATTTTCTTCTTTTGAGCCTACAAGTTCTTGAGCTGTGGCGAGGGGAATATATATATAATTTTTATCAAAATCATACATCCCTGATTTAAATTTTCCTGTAATAATAAATGGTTTTACGCTGATTTTGTCCCATTCTTTAAGGGTAACTAATACGATTTGTTCTCCATTTTGAATAAAGCTTTGAGGGAATTTTTCGGGCTCTCCCGATCCTGTCCTTAAAAGTTCAGTACCCCCAAAGGCGCTTGCAGTGTTCTTTTCTCCATGTGTCTTTAATAAATCGCCAGGTTGATTTCCAAAGGGGGCAATATACGACTCAAAATCACTTACACAAGCCTCTGCGTTTGGGTCTATTCCTTTGAAATAGACAAATTCCTTTCTCCCTCTCAACTTAATAAGTGCCGGACCCTCGATGTAGGGTGCACAGGCGATGACATGGTCAAAAGCTTTTATTTTTTCAACGACTTGTTTATAATTCTCAAGTCCATACATGCCACCTTTCGAAACAATAATATGTGCTAGAGTTCCTCTTATTCTATTACGGAGTTCCCGATCGAATCCATTCATTACCGAAAGAACAACGATCAATGTCATTACTCCTACAGCAACTCCAGCTACAGCAAAAAATGATATCTTTCTATTACGTAAATAGCGTAAACTAATAAAAAGTTTATACATAAGCATTCAATTTTACATTGTTATTTTACGGTGTTAAATATATAATTCTACGATTCTAGCACAACTAAATTATTTTAGGCAATTAAATAATAAACTTGTCAATTTAGGAGATGAGGAATGCTTTATTTTAAAACTGCAGGGGAATCTCATGGAAAATGTCTAATCACAATTATCGAGGGATTTCCCGCTGGTGTATTGATTGATGAAGCATTTCTAAATAAAGAAATGAAGCGAAGGCAAGGTGGGTTGGGTAGAGGCGGGAGGATGCAGATAGAGGAAGACCGTGTAGAAATTCTTTCCGGTATTAGAAATAACAGATCTCTGGGAAGCCCCATTTGTTTAATGATAAAAAATAGTGATTATAAAATTGATGAGCTCCCAGCCGTTACGAAACCCCGTCCCGGCCATGCTGACCTGGCGGGCGCTATAAAATACAATCAAAAAGATGCGCGAGATATATTAGAACGAGCTAGTGCTCGGGAAACGGCTGCAAGGGTAGCGGCTGGTGCACTGATAAAGATTTTGCTTTCCCAATTCGGAATAGAAGTGTTTGGTTATGTGAAAGGAATTGGTGGTATTAACTCAGATAAAATTCTTAAAGATTTAGATGTTGGAAAGAAAAATCGTGAAAAGAGTAAATTATATTGCATTGATCAGGATATTGAAGCAAGAATTATTGAAAAGATTAAACAAACATCAGAAAAAGGAGATTCTCTGGGGGGTATTATTGAAGTAATTGTATATGGATTACCAATAGGATTGGGTAACCATACCCAATGGGATTTAAAATTAGATGCAAGGCTTGCTTATGCTTTAATGTCAATTCAAGCAATTAAGGGCGTTGAATTTGGTCTCGGATATAATGCGTCTAATAAATACGGCTCAGAGGTGCACGATGAGATTTTTTATAAAAAGTCTACAAAAAGGAGCCTATTAACAGGTGGATTTAAGAGGCATACAAATAATGCGGGAGGAATAGAAGGCGGTATTAGCAATGGGGAACCGATTGTGGCAAGAGCATATATGAAACCTATTCCAACATTGAAAAAACCCTTGAGATCTGTGGATTTAATAACAAAAGAACCTATAGAGGCTTCATATGAAAGGTCAGATGTATGTGCAGTACCTGCTGCATCTGTTGTTTGTGAGGGGATGGTTACTTTTGAAATTGCAAGGGCATTCTTAGAAAAGTTTGGCGGAGATAGTTTAGATGAGGTTAAGCGTAATTATGAAGGGTATCTTTTTAATATGTGACATTTAATTTACAATAGGTTGCAAATTTTACTTGAATAATTTTTATGTTTTGATAATATAAATTTTTCTGCAATTTTTATGTTGATGCTAGCGTAGCTCAATGGCGGAGCAGCGGTTTTGTAAACCGCAGGTTGTGGGTTCGAGTCCCACCGCTAGCTCCAGGAATTAGTTTATAGGCGAAGAGATAAGTAAAAGAAATTATGGGTGGATTCCCGAGTGGCCAAAGGGGACAGACTGTAAATCTGTTGGCATAGCCTTCGGAGGTTCGAATCCTCCTCCACCCACCATTCATGCCTGTTTTAATTATTGAAAAATAGTATTGATTTTAATGCGGGCGTAGCTCAATGGTAGAGCTCTAGCCTTCCAAGCTAGCCATGTGGGTTCGATTCCCATCGCCCGCTCTTGTTAAAGATAAATAAATATATATTAATATTTGACATTTGTGTTTTTTGTGCTACAATAAACGGATTGGAAAAATTTAGTTAATTGTCGGCATATTCTTACGATGTTATGTTTTTGCTGCTGTAGCTCAGTGGTGGAGCACGTCCTTGGTAAGGACGAGGTCATGGGTTCAAATCCCATCAGCAGCTCCAGAAAATTATCAGAGTTTCGAAAGTATATACACGATAGCAAATGTATAATGGTATGAATAAGAGGAGTGGGGGTTAAATGGGGAAGGAAGTATTTAAGCGGACGAAGCCGCATGTGAATGTAGGTACGATAGGGCATGTTGATCATGGTAAGACGACGTTGACGTCGGTAATTACG